>JAHRXB010000039.1 GCA_019104905.1 Bdellovibrio sp. | reverse complement strand
AACCCAGTGAAAGAATGACACCCCCTGAAGGCCCCTGATTGACAGGGCTTTCAGAGGCTCCTAGAACGACCTCTGAACAAAAGTAGGAGGTCCTATGATGAAATCTCTCGCCTTTTTTCTGCTCTTCGGAGCCCTGTCGGCACAAGCGACCGTCCTCTCCCCAAGCTCTCTTGAAGTGCGCTTCACCTATTCAGCAGAATTTCAAACCAGTGACTCTTTGGATCCCGTAACCTTGGCGGACTCTCACGCCCAACACCTCTTTGGATATCTACAGTCCCCCTCGATTGTTTCTTCCTTTGGAGTCAACAATCGCACCCTGGGAGTTGGAGCCCCCCGGCTTCCGTTAAGTTATGAGATTTTAAAAAACAGAAAGTCTTCAGGCATTCGCACCATTGCTTATAAGGTCTCTGGAGTTCTCCTTTTAAATAAAAAGGCCGCAACAGAGCTTCTTAAAAAGGGCTCTTGGCAAATCACTCTTCCGACAGATCTCGACAGCTTCTATGATGAGAAATGCACCGATGAACACTACTCGGGTTATGGTGACTTCTGGTATTTCTATGACCCCTTCCGCAAAGGTTGTGAGTTTCTTCGCGAGTCTCCTTTGGCGTCACCTGTGACTGTCACAATATCTCCGTTGAAAAAACAAATTGAGGATGCCGATTCCGCCCTCGAAGAAGTTCGCGGGGACAACGGAAACGGAGAGCTCTTTCAAATAACGACGATCAATGGCTTCTCTGAAAGTGCTCGGGATAAAATGGATGATGGTCGTCTCAGCTTTGACGAAATCAACAACTGGCTAAGAGGACTGGGTTTTGAAGAAACCATCATCGCCCGCTACCTCAATCGCCCGGTTCACCAATTCGATAAGAGTGTTCGTAAGAGTGATGGTTCTGTTGTTCATATCCGCGTGACTCGTCTTCTTGCCGAAACCGCCATAGCCAGCAAGAATGTCACCTTTGCAAAGTTCTTTAAAAACGCCGTCAAGAACGCCGACGTCATTATCTATGCAGGTCACTCAGGTCTTGGCGGAAATCTTGATATCGGGTCTTTGGAAGAAAAAGCCGGCCCCTTGGAGTTCAACGCAAGTAAACGCCAGATCTTCTTCTTTGATGGATGTTCAAGCTATTCGTATTATCTTTCAATGTTCGAAGAACAAAAGACCAAGGGAAAGATCGATATTTTGACCAACGGTCTGGCCAGCTACTTCTCGTATGAGGCCCCGATTCACAAGGCCTTCTATAGACAGCTTTTTAAGGTGAACGACAATCCAACCTGGAACGAGATTCTCACCGACATGGAGAAGCCCCTCCGAGGCATGACTTTCATGCTTAACGTTGGTTCTCTTTAAGCCATGATTCAAGTTCTGCGCGGCCCTGCCAACGAAGGGTCGCGATGCTTTCCGCTGAGCGAACCACTGCAAACTGGACAGAGCCTTGGCGAGGTTGAGACGCCAACAAACTGATGGCACTTGCGTAAATTCGCGGCTGATCCGACGGCAAGACATGCCCCGCATTTTCCACGACCAGAACACGAACCGGCTTTCCGCTGGCCAAATAGCTTTTCACGGCCTCAATTTGATTTTTCAAACGCTCTTCATTTTCTTTGCCAGCAAAGACAAAATCACGAGTGCGTTTTTCCGAGTCAAATTTCCATTGTGTCAGATCAAAATCCTCTACCGCGCGGGCGATCGTCACATACCCCGCCTTGATATCGGAAACGCGAGGATTCTCACCGTAAAACTCGGGGTCCGCCTTTAAATTCTCATCAACCGTTTTGCTCCAATGAGTGGTGTAAGCCTGATCGCGGAACTGACGAATCCAAATCGGAGCCATAAAAGGATTGAGGCGCAACCAGTTCTCCCATAACTCCGCATTTTTCGCAGCCTCCGGATTGGCCTCTGTGGCCGTTCCCAAAGGAACTGTTTCAATGACGTGAGGAAACAATTCGGGATCTAAAAAAGCACCCACTGAGGAACTGTAAGACAAAGTGACTGGAATGCTTTTCTTAACGCCCAAATAAGCGACCAGCTCTTCAATGTCCTTCGCAAACTCTTTAGCACGAGTTCGGTTATCCAAAACAAAATACGGCGTTTCAGAACTCTTCAGCCCCTGAATCGATAAGGGGTGCGCACTTAAAGACGGCATAACTAAATTCCAACCCAAATCAGCTAACATGCGCACGGAACGGTCGGAGGAGTTCAAAGAACGGTTCACACCGGGAAGAAGGATCAAGGTAGGAGCATCCATTTTTTGAAAAATAGTTTCGTAGGCAATCACCTTCCCAGGCCCCAAACGGAGATGTCGAATCTCGGCCAAAGAGAGGGAAGAAACAAAAAGAAGTGAGAATAAAAGAACCCATTTTTTCATCATAACTTTACCCTGCCACGAAATAGAATTTCTACGTCGCCCGAGAGTTAACAGAGCCACTCAAAGAACGCAAAAAAATTATGTAGAATGAAAACTCTAAAGGGCCCCGTGAGCCAATACCGACTTTTTAAGGCCAGGATAATTGCGGCGCTCCCGTGCGGCCCGAGCTTCTTCCTCAGTTGCCAGACGGAATTCAAAACGATTCTTAGGGTCGCCAAAGCCCAAACGAGCCAGGGTGTTTTGCTTCGAAAGATGATCATAAAAACCAGTGAAAAAATCAAAACGATCAGCCCCTACGACTCCGCCCCCTGAGTCTCGAATGATGACAAAACCATCATGCTCCTCTCCGTTAGGCATCACGGCCCCGACAAGGCGAGGAATAAAAATGACATCACCCGCTTTATAAAACTTCAAATCGGCGGCAGCTGAAAAATAGGGGTCCAAGCAGCTATTGCGAACCCCATATCCATAGGGGCACACATTCAGGTCCACCTCAACGAATCGAGGCAGGCCCTCTTTTGTTGAATGGTAATTGTAGGAAGTGATGTTCTCTCCATCATCCACAAAGCAGGACCCCTGCATGAGACATTTTTTATAGTCACTTTCACACAAGGTCACCAAGGTGTGCCCCTCCGGTGAAAGAAGATCCCGCAATGTATTTGCAGAACAATGAGCCTGCTTCTGATGAATCGTGGGCTTGTAGTATATGGTGGGGCTCATAGAAAGCCCCTCAGCATCTTTAGATACCGCACAAGATGAAAGGAAGAAGGGAAGCAAAAGAATTGCGCGGGCAAACCAAGTCACTTTTTACTCCTCCTTCCCCCCCTTTATAGCAAACTTTGCCCTCTAAATCCGGGGAGGTAGGATAAATACAAGCTCTCATTGCAAAGACTTCATAGATGTCAAAACAATGGACAGGGACTTACGCTCACCCCGTTATTAATTCGCAGGGCAGTTTAGAATAAGTCCCATTTTTACAGGACAGGAGAACAAGTAATAGTCTTTCTGTGTAAACACGGCCTGCAGCATTTTATAGGTTTTTTTATCACAAAAGCTCAGCTGAATAGTTCCGCCCTGAGCGATCGGATAATAATCAATAGACTGAAGACCTTTAACGTCACCAAAAAGAGATACCACAGCCTCCAAGGCTGTCTGTTGATTTTTTTCATCACAGATCTCCTCGGCAAATGTGACTGCCGAAAAGGACTGCACCATCAGAAAAAGGGCCAGAACCAAAACTCTACGAAACATAAAGACCTCCTCTTTTCGACCTCCAGACTTAGGCGGGAGGCGACGGACTGTCAAGAACCAGAGCCTCGCCCTTCACGATACTGATGTCGACCTCTTGGAGGCTCAAAAATAACCACACTTTCGTACATGAGAAGGGTGTCACTCAGCCAACCGAGTCATTCGACACTGACCAGAACCAGCTCCAGCGCGAAAAAGACCGGATTCGTGACGCTTTTTTAAGTACTCATTGCCCCCTTGTCGTCTATGGGATATCACTTTATTACACAGGCTTTTCGAGGACATGACTTTAAGATTAAGAATTTTCTTATTCAACCTTATCTCCGTCTTTCTTGCGACATTCGTAGTCGCTCTTATTGGCCTCAAGATTGTTGAATCCACCGTTATTGATAGCACTTATGAGCGTTTGACTCAGATTCGAATCAGCAAAACAACGGCCATCGAAAACTACTTTCGGGACTTACAGACGGCCATCAACCTGATCTCCACACATGAACAAACGGATGATCTTCTGACAACGCCTCGGCTCGACACCCACCCTGAATTTAGACGTCTGTTAGATAACTATGTTCTGGACTTTAATATCTACGATATGGCCCTGCTGAACCCTAAGGGAGTCGTCGTCTACACCACTCGCAAGGACATCGAAGACGGAAGTTCCATTTTAAAGGATCTGCCCTCCAGCAATAAGCTGCACGATCTGTTCACTTGGGGAATCAAGGCCCAAGAGGGTGCCACCTTGTTCTTGGATTTCGACAAGGACCCCATCAGTCCCCATTCTGCTACAGGTTATGTCGCCTCTCCTATTTATCGCGGAAATCGAGTGCTGGGAGTGCTCATTCTTAAGATTTCAATTTCAGAAATTGATCGCATTACCAGCGACAACTTTGCCTGGGCCACTCACGGCATGGGACAAACGGGAGAAACTCTGATTTATGGAGAAGACTGGAGCTTACGCAACACGGGTCGTTTTCGTGTCGAAAAGCAACAGTCCGGCACGTCCGCTCCAGATGCCGAAGTTCTCTCTTCCAATCGCGGTGATGAAGACATAAAAAAAATTGAGAATCTTAGTGAGGTTCGTGAACTCGGCATGGACTATCGCGGGCAAAAGGTCATTCGATCCATCGGGAAAATCTATCTGCCCAACGGAGAACTGTGGTACATCCAAACCAAAATTGACGAAAGTGAGGCGTTCGCTGTCTTAGATCGCATCGCAATCGCCTCTAGTGCTGCTGCCGTTTTAATCTTTATTTTATTCTTCTTCGCCACATTTGCGGCTACCGGAAAAGTCGTTGAACCGATTCAACTTTTGACCGACCGCCTGGAAAAACTTGGCACCAGCAATCTTACACAAAAAATCAACTATAGCTCCAAAGACGAAATCGGTCTTCTGGTGAGCAAATACAACCAGCTCGCGGATCGCCTTGAAACCACGACGGTTTCAAAAGAGTTCCTGGACAGCGTGATTCAATCCATCAAAGCCTTCCTCTTTATCGTCAAGGTTTCTCATCATGAAGATTGGCGGCAGTGCTCATATTTGATCTCCCAGGCCAACGAAGCGGCTCTTAAACTTTTGGGCCTTTCCTTCCAGCAACTTGCTCAGATTGATCTCAAGACTTTAATTCACGCTCAGGAGGAATTCGGAAACTACACATGGCTTCTGCAAACTCGGCACAGCATTGAAGCGGAGATCATGAATAATGAGGGACGTCGAGTCCCCATTCTGATGAACTGGGCGGCTCTTCCCAATAGAACTGCCAGTAGAGATTTAACCTTTGTTTTTGTTTGCACAGATATCACAGATCGTATCACCGCCGAACAAGCCTTGATTGAAGCCCGGGAACAGGCCGTTAAAGCCTCTCAAGCAAAGTCCGAATTCCTTGCGCGCATGAGTCACGAAATCCGCACCCCGCTCAATGCGATCATCGGTATCACCGATATCCTCGCAGAATCAGATCTGAAACCAGAGCAAGCCCAACTGGTCAAAGTCTGCGCCAATGCTGGTGAAAATCTTTTGGCATTGATCAATGACATTCTGGACATTTCAAAAATCGAGGCGCGGGAAGTTCGCCTGGAAAGAATTGCATTTGATCTGGAATCAACAACCACAAATATCTGCGATATCCTGAAGCAAAAAGCCGCAGAAAAAAATCTTCAATTTCATCTTCGCATCAATCTTGAGCAAGCCCCTTCACGCTTGATTATTGGCGACCCCACTCGGCTTCGTCAGATTCTATTCAACCTCATCGGCAACGCTATTAAATTCACTCAAAAAGGGGAAATCGCAGTCGCCTTGGAGTTCGATGATCCCGATAAGAAATTTATCCGCTACGCCATTCAGGATACCGGAACAGGAATCCCTGACGACAAACAACACCTTCTTTTTCAGAACTTTGTTCAGGCAGATAGCTCCATCACCCGCAAATACGGTGGCAGCGGATTGGGCCTCACGATCTCTAAAAATCTTGTCGAGCTGATGGGGGGACGGATCTGGTTCCAAAGTAAGGACGGGGTTGGCAGCACCTTCTTCTTTACGGTTCCCTACTTGCCTACTGAATCCTCTATCGAGGTCAGCAAGGCCCCTGAAAAGCCTCAAGAATCCGCTCCCGTCAGTGAAACCATGGTTTCTCGAAATGCTCGTATCTTGATTGTCGATGACACCGAAGACAATCGTTTCCTTCTACTCACTTACCTAAAGAAGCTCCCGTTCGACGTGGTTCAGGCTGAAAATGGGAAGGAAGCGGTCGACAGAGTTCTCCATGAACAGTTCGATCTTGTTCTCATGGACATTCAAATGCCTGTGATGGATGGATATGTGGCCACCCAAAAAATTCGCCAATGGGAGCGGGAACAAAATCGCAAACCGATACCCATTATTGCCGTCAGCGCCAACGCCATGTCCGAAGATGTTCAAAAATCTTTAGATGCGGGTTGCACAGAACATGTCACAAAACCAATTAAAAAGTCTGCTTTACTGGAAATGATCCAACGCTACACCGTTTAACTGACTAGTTTTCCCTGACGAATGGTTGTGACTTTATTGCCAAGAACTTCAACGTCCTTTTGATCATGAGTCACCAAAAGAGTTGGAATCTTTTCGATCTCAATGACTCTTTTCACAATCTTACGACTTTCTTCGCGCAGTTCTTGATCGAGCGAAGAAAACGGTTCATCCAAAAGCAAGAGGCGCGGTTCGCCGACGAGAGCTCTGGCAATGGCCACTCGCTGCTTTTCTCCCCCCGACAAGACCGCCGCTTTTCGCTGCAAAAATCCTTGCATCTGCATGACTTCGGTCAACTCTTTCATCCGAGCGGCTGCCTTCTGGGGATTCACATCACGAGCTCGAGCCGCAAAGAGAATATTTTCTTCGGCGGTCATATGCGGAAAAAGATCCAAAGTTTGAAAGACCACTCCAAGACGTCGCTGGGGTGTTTTTAACTTGGCCAAATCGACGCCTTGAAAGATCCATTTCATTCCTGGACAAGGTTCAAGGCCCAAAAGAATACGAAAGACTGAGGTCTTCCCGGAACCTGAAGGGCCCCAGAGCACGGTGACTCCTTCGTCAAGAATCTCCCAGGAGTCGATATCCAATTTAAAATCTCCATAATCACGATGCAAATTTTCGACGTAGGACACGACTTCCCCCCACACAAATCACAAAACACACTATCCCGGATAAAATAATCAGACTGCTAAGAACAATGGCCTGGTTCAAGCGATAGCCTGACATGAGAGTTTCAGTCATCATCGCAATGCTTAAATCGTGATGGGCAAGAATTCGCGAAACGGCAAAATCCCCGCTGGCCCAAATCGCGGCAATCCCTGCCAACAAACCCGCCCGATCCGAAAGCTGAGGAAAAAGAACTTCTTTAAAAATTTGTTGCGGGGATGCCCCCATAGCATAGGCGACGGTCACTTGCGATTGCAAGGCATGCAGCTCTCCATCCCACCCCATACGGAAAAGACTGTTTAAACTTAAAAGGGTTAAGGCAATGGGAATCTTCACGAATGGATAAAACCCTTCATTCGGAGAAATAATCAAAAGACTGAAACAAGCCAAAGAGGTCGACGGCGCCACATAACCATTCAAAAATTTTTCAAACCACGCTTTGGGCCAACAAAATGCGATCAACATCAGCCCCAGGTAACAAAGAACGCCGACACTTAATCCCAATACGAGGCTTCCCAAGAAATTCCAAAGAATCGCGGACTGTAAATCGTAAAAAGTAGAAAGCATAGACAGGCCCGACACGAATCCCTGCACATATCCAAGAAGATAGAAAGCTGAAACCCCCAACAACACAACAATGCCTGAAAAACTTTTCAGAAGACTTAAGTTCGCAATCCGCGTGTTATTAACACCTTTTCCCCGGCTGGCCACAAAAGAAAGGGCAAAGATAAATGTCGACTGCAAAAAGGCCAACAGAACCGCATGACCCCAGTCACTTGAAAGTCGAATCTTTTCATAGATCAAGACCTCCACTGTCGTACCTTTTCCTCCGCCAACAATCAATGGCACCGAGAAGCTGCCAAAACAGACTATAAAAATAAAAAGTCCCAACAGCCAAAAATCTTTTTTTAGCATGGGCACTAGTCCTCGCCACACGAATTGCCAACGCGAAACACCTTCAACGTAAGCAAGCTCTGCGACCCCGCCTAATTTGTTTTCAATGATTCCGGCCAAAAGAACAGCCACAAGGCCGAAGTTCATCAACGTATGAACGATCACGATGCCGGAAATCCCCATGGGAAACGGTTCAATAAGATTCAGAGTGGATAAAAGAATAAAAATAGGGGGAAGAAAATTTGGCAGCAAACAAAGAATTTCTAAGACAAATCGTCCCGGCCGCTGGGTTCTCTCATGCAAAGCTAACAGCCCCAAAGCAACCCAAAATCCAACCAGCAATGAACACAGTGCCGAAAAGAACGCTTGCGTGAAGCTATTCTTAAACGCCCACAGAAGTTCCGCCCCTTCGGGTAGCGTCGAAATACGAAACTGCGTTAGTAAAAATAAAAACGGAAAAAGCAAAAAGAGAACAAGACTAAGACGAAGACTATTTCTCAGATTCAATTGAGATCGCCTCGACGAATTTCAGTCCAACGCTTTAAAAGGCGATCGACTTCCCCTGAGGAAAGGGCCTCAAAAGTCTCTATCGTCTTCACCTTCATAAGAGGCTCAAACGGGGTATTTTCCATCACGCCTTTCATCACAGGGAACATATAGTTCTTTTCCATGATGACCTTTTGCCCTTCCTGGGAAAGCATCAAATTAATGAACTGCTCGGCCAAATCACAGTGGCGACAGAACTCGGGAATTCCCACGAATTCAAATTGCACTGGAAGTGGCTCCGTAAAAGTCAGCGCCAAATAGTCTTTTCTTTTCTCTTCGATCTCATGATAAAGAGGCGACGTCACATAAGAGTACACAAGCTTGGTTTGCTTATTGGTGAAAAGGCCATAAGCCGTAGACCACGTCGGCGAAAAGCTGTGTGCTTGCGCCATGATCTTTTGAAGATATTTGAAGCCTTCTTCTTCCCCCTTAGAGCGTATCACCCAATACAAAAACTGCATGCCGGGGGAACTGGTGCGAGGATCCTCCAAGGCGATTTTCTTTGCCAACTCAGGATCGAGAAGGTCATCCAAGGAGCCAGGCAGACGACTCAAATCATCTTTTCGAGTCACAAACGTCAATGCTCCCCAATCGTAGGGAATAAAAAAGCTGTTTGCCAAAGCGGGTTTGACAGCGTCGTAAACGTTAAGTTGTCCCAGACTGAGTTTACGCCAAGGCTGTTCGGAAGTTGCCTTTGACAAATCAAACTGATCCAAACCGATCACCAGATCGGCTCCCAGACTTTCCCCTTCGATCTTAAGTCGTTGTAACAGAATTCCCGAATCACTTCCTTCAATGAATTCCACTTTGCATTTGCAGTTTTTTTCAAACTGCTCTTTTAAAAGAGGCCCCGGTCCCCAGCGTCCTGTAAATGAAGCATATCCAAAAACCCGCAATGTCGGAAGAGAGCTTGAGGCTGTTCCTGGCTCCGTCTTATTGAGAACCGCTAAAAAAAGGCCCAAGAAGATAACCGCAATAAATAGAATAAAATGTTTCACGCTTTACCACCAAAGACCGCGACGACGCTTGAAGAAGTAATAATCAAAACCCAAGCAACGACCAGCGCCCACCCATGCTAAAATCAAATGAATCGCCAAGAAGGTTTTATAGAGATCTTCCGAGGCCGGTCCCGAAATAAACAACATCGTCACACAAAGAAGAACTCCCAAGAGGGCCACAGGCCGAACGACATAGCCGACGATATAGGAGATGGCGACGGCGAACTCCAAACCAAGAATTATAAAAGCCACCGTTTGCCAATGAGGGATCATCTGACTGCTGGCAAAAATTTTGAACCAGTTCGGCGCATGACTGGCCGGCAACCACTCGGCAATCTGATCGGCGATGCGGGGACGAGTCAGAAAGTCCCCTCGGTATTTCAATAAAGCATGCTCTAAATAGTAATAACCCAGGAAAATTCTTAAGAAAGAAATGGGTAAAAGATGACCGACGTATTTAACGCTCTCAAAGAATGCTACCAACATGGAAACATTGTGACCTAGACACCCTTCTTAGGGCAAGTCTCCTCGAGAAAGCAATGACTGCAAGCGGGTTTTCTCGCCTTACAGATAGCTCGACCATGGGAGATCAGGTAATGGGAAAGCATCACCCAATCCTCTTGAGGAACTTCCGCACAGAGTTCCCTTTCAATGATGACCGCATTTTCGCTTTTGACCCATCCTAAGCGATTGGAAAGTCGCGACACATGGGTGTCGACCACAATCCCACTGGCGATACCATAAGCATTCCCCAGAACCACATTCGCCGTCTTACGCCCCACTCCGGCAAGCTGGACTAAAGACTCAAGATCCTTGGGCACCTTCCCGCCATATTTCTCGACCAAAGAAGTAGCGCAGGACTTTAAATTCTTGGCTTTATTTTTGAAAAAACCTGTGGAACGAATGATCTCTTCGATGGACTCAACAGGAGCCTTCGCCATTTTTTGAGGGGTTCCGTATTTTTTAAAAAGAAGCGGCGTCACCATATTGACCCGCTCATCCGTGCATTGAGCCGAAAGAACTGTGGCCACTAAAAGCTCAAAAGGATTCGTATAGTTAAGGGCACAATGAGCGTCAGGATAATAGCGTTTAAAAAGCTCTATTGTCTCTAGAATCGGGGCCGCTTTTTTCTTAGCGGCCGATGGAGTGGTCTTTTTTTTGACCGAAGACTTTTTCTTACTCGCCATCGTTCCCAATGGCTTCAACAGGGCAACCTTCCATTGCCTCTTTGCACAATGCCTCTTCCTCTGGGGTTTCGGGCTGTTTTGAAACGAAGGCGTGGCCGTCTTCTTCATGCATGGCGAAGTTCTTCGGGGCCGTCAGAACGCAAGCATCACAAGCAATACAGGATTGGTCTACAAACACTTTGCCCGGTTTATTCTCTTTCCATTTCTGACTTTTATCGGCCATGAGGTCTCCTAAATATGCGACCTTAATATAAAACTTTTGACCTTGATGTCAAACTGAGTTCCAGACTTGGGTCGCATTTTTCAGGCCTCTCCCCTAGAACGCTGGGGCCCTATGCCTTTTAACGCTAGACTAGATGATGGGAAGAAGCGAGCTTCCCATTTAGCAAGGAGGGTTCATGGAAGGACCTCGTTCTCCGCAAGAGACGGAATTTCCTCAGGTACTTGATTTTTTGAATAAAAAGCTTCGCAGCGAGGCCTCTTGGTCTATTGCCGCTGAATATCCCACGGCCTTTTCTTCGAATAATTTACATAACATGCGCATCATTGCTGATGAGGGTCATGTTCTTTCTCACGCCGTCTTGAAACCTCTCATCATCAAATCACCTCATGTTATTTTTAAAGTGGGCGCGATTGGTTCCGTCGTCACCGATGATCGACATCGCGGCCAAGGACTCAGCACCCAGGTCATTGGAGACTGTCTTCGCCTGGCTTCAGAACAATCCTGTGACATCGCGATTCTTTGGACAGATCTTTTTGATTTCTACCGCCGCATGGGATTTGAACTTGCCGGAAGCGAGATCAGCTTCGTTATTGAAGAGAACTTTGACATCCCCCCGACAAACTTGCGTTTCTCAACAGACTCCAAAGTGTCTCCAGACGCCATCTACCGTCTGTACTCAGCTCACTCGGTCAACTCGGTGCGCACCATTGAAGAAACACGAAAGTTCCTCTCAATACCTCAAACAAAAGTGTACACGGCTTGGGAGTCCAATGGACAGTTGGCGGCCTACGCCATTGAAGGAAAAGGCGTCGATCTTGGAGGATACATCCATGAATGGGGTGGCTCCGTCTCTAAGTTGATGGCCCTTTTTAGTTTTATCCGAGCACAAAAAAATCAACCTTACACGATCATCTGCCCTCGCCATGCTCAGAACTTAATCCAACAACTTCAACAAAAGCCTGTCACAATGAATCAGGGCTTCCTGGGAATGATCAAGCTCATTAACTTCGACCAGCTTTCCGCAAAAATCAAACGCGCCTTCCGAGCTGAAGGAATGCCCGACGTCGTTCTGGAAAAACATCCTGATCACTTCGTGTTTGGAGTGGGACAAGATCTTTTCACTATTAACAATGAAACCGATATGGTTCGCCTTTTATTTGGCCCCGTGGACTATCGAACTCTCGGCCTTTTTAAAGAAGAGACCATTCAAAAACTTGAAAAAGTATTACCACTGAATCTCTGGATTTGGGGATGGGATTCTATATGACAACTTGGTTAAAACTCACCCTGCTGACCCTCACCGTCAGCAGCCTGGTGTCCTGTATTAAGGAGCCTCTGCAAGAAGAAGAAAGTCCCGCGACGGTCGCAGAGGTGCAATCCGCCCTTTCTGAAGGCTGGGGCAGTGCTGATCCGTTAAGCATGACCCCGAATGACTTTCTATTTCAAGAAACGGAACAAACTTTAGAAAACAATCCCAACCCCTTCTTTGTTCTTCAAGAAGGGATTACCGTTTCCAAAAAGGAAGAAACGGCAACGGAGTATCTCTATTCCTTCCTTTATCAGAGCAAAGTCTATAAACAAGGCGAAGAGGGAAAAGAGTCAACTCGCGAGGACCATCGCTCTGTGACTAAAGCCGATCCCGCCGTTGCCATGGCCAAAAATCTTCGTGCAAATGAACTGAAAACTCTGGCCGATGATTATCAAATGACTTTGGGTTATGAGCGTCTTTATGGACTTGCCTATGCTTGTTTAAAGTCAGATGCCCTGGACAAGTATTGCAAAGAGCAACTCAAAGTTGATAGTTGTGAAATCCAATGCTCCAACTTAAAGGTCTCTGACGTGATACGCCCCGCCCCAGACCTGATGAAATCTCAACCCGACTGTGGTGGACTCACTGACTGCTCTTTGCGCACGAAGACTGTCAATTTCGATTGGACCTTAGCATTAAAATCAGGGGAATCCGTTGAAAAACAAAAAGTGAACTACTCCGTTTCATTCAGTCCGGATCTTCCATTCCTTTCCCGCATGACAGAGTACTGTTTCCGTCAATTGTACCCCGTACAAAATCAAAAGGTCCTTGTTACGACCTGCACGAAGCTGAAGAACTTCAAACGCGGTGGCTGATTCATTGCCATCGCTTGCAAATCACAGTAATCTAGAGCCTCTTTCGGGAGGTTTTCATGAAAAAGATCGCCATTGTGCTTTCAGGATGCGGACATCGTGACGGAAGCGAAATCACAGAATCCGTAAGTCTGCTTATCGCTCTTCATCAAGCAGGGGCCGAAGTCTCTTGCTTTGCTCCGGATATCGAAATCCCCGTGATCAATCATATAAACGGTCAGCCTCAAAATGAAAAACGTCATCTGTTGGTGGAAGCGAGCCGTATCGCCCGAGGAAAAATCCAAAGCCTGGACAAGCTGAACGTCAAAGACTTTGATGCTCTGGCTTTCCCAGGAGGCTACGGTGCCGCCAAAAATCTTTGCAACTGGGCAGAAAAAGGAGCCAAGTGCGACGTCATCCCCGACGTCAAGCGGGTCATCTTGGATTTTCATAGTGCCAGCAAACCTATCGCGGCTCTATGTATTGCTCCCGTTTTACTTGCTCGTGTTTTAGGTGATAAGAAAATCACCCTCACGGTCGGTGACGATAAAGAGACCATTGCGGAAATCCAAAAAACCGGTGCTCTTCACGAAGAATGTCCTGTGGATGACTACATCACGGATCGAGAAAGTAAAATTGTCACGACACCCGCTTATATGTATGGCAACGCCAAACCGAACGAAGTTTTTAAAGGCATCTTTGGTTTAGCTCACGAACTGGTTGAGTGGGCTTAATTCTTTAAAGAAAATGGAATACGCAAGAATGAAAAAAGTTGTAGCACTTATTTTTGGTGGAAAATCCGCAGAACACGAGGTTTCTCTTCGCTCTGCAAAGAATGTCGCCGACGCCCTTGATAAAGATAGCTTCTCTCCTCTTCTTATTGGCATCAGCAAAGAAGGAAGCTGGTACCGTTTTCCCGACACTGCTGTTTTCTCACAGGTGATAAAGCTGGAGGATCAATCTCTGCCAAATCAAGCGGAGCCCGTGGCGTTGATTTCATTTCAAGGAACCCCTGTTCTGTATTCCTTAAAAGACCATTCAAAAACGAAAATCGACGTGGCGTTCCCTATTCTTCATGGAACCATGGGAGAAGACGGCACGATTCAAGGCCTCTTTAAAATGGTGCAGTTGCCTTTTGTTGGCTGCGGGGTATGGTCTTCGGCCGCGGGTATGGACAAAGAAATCATGAAGCGTCTTTTCACCGAGGCTCATATTCCCAATGCTCGTTATTTATTGCTGACACCTTTTAAAAATACCTCTTATTCAGAAGTGGTGGCGCAGTTAGGTTCCCCGTTCTTTATTAAACCGGCCAATGCGGGGTCCTCCGTCGGAGTTCACAAAATTAAGTCAGCTGAAGATTATGAAGTTCATCTTAAGGATGCCTTTCAGTTCGACACCAAGGTTTTGGCCGAAGAGTTCGTTCAAGGACGTGAGATTGAGTGTTCCGTCATGGGACACAACCATTCCCCGGAGGCTTCATTGCCTGGAGAAGTTATTCCCCAGCACGAATTTTACTCTTATGAAGCAAAGTATCTCGACGACAATGGGGCTTTGTTAAAGATTCCCGCTGAAATTTCACCAGAATCTCTGCACAAGCTGCAAACCCTGGCAAAGAAAACTTACCAAGTTATGGGCTGTGATGGACTGACCCGAGTCGACTTTTTCCTGAAGCCCAATGGCGATCTTTTTGTGAACGAAATCAATACAATTCCGGGATTCACAAAGATCTCTATGTATCCAAAAATGTGGGAAGCCACCGGAGTCTCTTATAAAGACCTGATCACCAAGCTGATCCACTTTGGCCTGGAAAAGTACCGGGATGAACAAAAACTTAAAACAAGCTATTTAGATTAATACTTCGCAATCAAACTATCTAAAAGGCCTTCTCCCCTGAGGGCCTGATTACCTGTCTGTCCTCAAAAACTTTAGATAATTGCATTTTTTCATATAATTATCTGACGTTCCTCCGATAAAGAGTTCATATGGGAATCAGAAAGTTTTGGAAATTTCTCTCCGTCTCCAATAAACTCTATGCCGTCATCGGGGTCATGGCCTCTTTGGTGGCTCTGGAACTCTTCTCTTTATTCTTCGCTATGAACACCTTGTCTTCGGTTCGCAGCTTCGTGACCGGCGAAAGCCTTTGGTCAAAGGCGCAGAAAGATGCGGTCATCAATCTCCATCGCTATGCCTTGACACAATCGCCGAAATATTACGACTCGTTTCTGACGAATATGCAAATCCCCCTGGGGGACCGCGAAGCCCGCGAGGCTCTTGAAGAAAGTCCGCCCAACCTCACCAAAGCCAAAGATGGTTTTATTCAGGGACGTATTTATCCCGAAGATGTTCCCGGCCTCATTAAGTTGCTTATGAGATTTCAAGGATTCAGTTACCTGGAAGAGGCCGTTGCCATCTGGAAAGACGGCGACACACTGACCTTGGAACTTATTTCCTATGGGAAATCTCTTCACCAGTTAGTCAAAACATCAGCCTCGCAAGAAGAGATCACACAAACTCTTGCCAAAATTGATGAGATCAATGATCGGCTGACCGTGATCGAAGAAAATTTTTCTTATACTTTGGGGGCCGGATCGCGGTGGCTAGAAAACTTCTTGATGATCACTCTGATCTTGGCTGTCCTCTTCGTTGAGGGGATCGGACTCTTCTTAACGATCTCATTCAGTCGCACTCTCTCAAAAGGCCTCAAAGAACTTAATGCGGCCGCCCACAAGGTGGGACAAGGCAACTTCGAAATTCAGGTCCCGATTCGTTCAGGAGATGAGTTGGGACAACTGGCAGACTCATTAAATCGCATGGCCTTTGATCTTCGCAGCAACATCGGCGAACGCAGGCAGGCCGAACAAGCCAGTCATCTGAAAAGTCTTTTTTTAGCAAACATGAGTCATGAAATACGCACGCCTCTCGCTGCGATCATTGGCTTTTCAGATCTTCTTAAAGATCCTCTTTTGTCTGAACCGGAACGACTGCAATATCTGGATGTCATTCACCGGACCGGAGAAAACTTAACTCGTATTATTAATGACATCCTGGATCTCTCAAAAGTTGAGGCGGGTCACCTTGAAATAGAACGAACTCATTTTTCCTTGGCCGCGTTGTTGGACGATATTCACGTGATGATGGTAGCCAAATGCCATAACAAACCCGTTCATATCGAATTCAACCGTCGAGGAATTGTCCCCGATCTGATTTTTGCAGATCCCCTCCGACTCCGGCAGATCCTGATAAATATTTTAAGCAATTCAGTGAAGTTCACGGAAAAAGGCTACGTGCGGATGACTTACGAAGTTTCAGGTGCAAACCTTCTCTTTACCGTCAAAGATACCGGAGTCGGAATTGCCCCTGAAAAAAGAGACCTCCTGTTTCAAGCATTCAGTCAGGTTGATAATTCGGTCTCTCGGAAGTATGAGGGAACGGGTTTAGGTTTGGTCTTGTCACGGAAGCTCGCGCAACTCATGGGGGGAGACGTCCAACTTGAAGACAGTGAAATGGGAAGAGGATGTACTTTTTCTGTCAGAATCAAATTGATGACCGCAGAATCCAAAGAAGGAAAAATACCACCCCTTCTCAATCGCGAACTTCGCCCGGAACAACAACTTGAGCGCACCTCTATATTGTTGGTTGACGATGTCGAAGACAATCGCCTTCTTATTCAGCGAATGCTCAGCAAACGAGGTGCTCGACTTTCTGTCGCCATCAATGGAGAAGAAGGCCTTTCAAAGGCCCTCGGTGGTGACTACGATATTATTCTTATGGATATTCAGATGCCCATCATGGATGGTTATACGGCGACTCGGAAGTTGCGAGAGGCCGGATATAAAAAACCGATCATTGCCTTGACGGCTCACGCGATGAAAGATGACCGCGAACGATGCTTAGAGGTGGGCTGCACAGACTATTTGACAAAGCCTGTGCAGGTGGATGCTTTGGTGCAAACGATCCTGAGTCACTCTTCAAAAGAGGCGAATCAATAACAGGTGATGCTTTGCTTTTCACCACGACATACAGTTTGCGCGACACCATTTTTTCCATCCACTCCAGAATCTCCCGGCTCACCTTCAGGGCCTTGAGGGAATCGACCCATCTGACAGGAATATCTGCCGGGATCTCCGCCCTCTCCACCTCGGCCCCCTTTACCTCCCAAACCTCCCTGACCTGGATAACGATGAATCTGAATCGATAGATTCTCAGAGTTTTGAAACCGCACTTCCAGCGTTCCAGAGTTTCCACCAGAGCCCCCCATGCCCCCTGGATACCCTTTCAGTCCTCTTTGTCCTTTGACTTCTTCGCCCTTTATAGTCTCGGGACTGTCACAATATTGAGGCCCAATAAACACCTTCCCTTTTGCTCCCTTGAGCGACAAGTCAGGGGCCTTGCCATCTTTACCAACACCTCCTGCCTCACCGCGCATTTCGATTCGCAACGAGCCCTCTGCTTGATTCACATTTAAAAAGAGATGTCCGCCGTCTCGTCCATCTTCTTGAGGTGGAGCCTGGCTTCCTTGAGGAAAAGTTGAGATCAAACTTTTTTCTGAAGTCAGCTTCTGGACATGAATTCGAACGTTCCCTCCCATTGTGTAAAGAGCTCCTTCGGGCATCATATCAATACTTTCAAAATGGAATTCTGATTCCGTCGCAGCCTCAGAAAACCCGGGCTTTATTTTTTCTTCAGCAAATTCTTTGGCATCCAGAATTCGTCCCTTATAGATGAACAAAGGACGATCCACGACAAGATTTTTTTGTGTCTGAAGATCTTCAACCATGGACCGAGGAGCATCCAGCGGCGTCGTTGTCTCACCTCCCTCCTCTGAGTCTTTGACCTCCACGCAAGCGGAGAGTCCAGCTACAAAAAAAGAAAGAACTACATACCTGATCAATTTGGACATCATAAAAGCTCCTTGTTAGTGAGCCCTTCGCCTTTTCAAGACCGAGGCCTTTTTTGAACAGAAGGAAGACCCGCTTCCTTCCGAAAGCCGGACGAAGGCCTGTGAACAGCTTTTGCATAGGCACTTGAATGCTCCAGGAAGGAGCCTTCATTTCAAAAGATGAAGAACTCGAAGGATGAGATAAAAATGGAATACAGCAAGATTAACTACTTTGAAAAAGCGGATACACCTCAGCACCGCGAGTTTATTATTTCCCAAAACAATTGCATACTTTGCGGCACGGTGTTGGAGCTAAAGCATATTGCCGATCGAGGCATCGACGAGATTAAAGAAGAGGCGTTCTGCCCTCATTGTGAAGTCAAAACTCGCGCAAGAACACACATTTTGAACTAGGCTTTGTCAATAAATCGACGGGGATCTTCGTCATTTGTTTGACGTTAAAGAGTCCCCGCCAATTTTTTTACATCCGAATAGAAACTCCCGGACCACGACATATCGAAATTTCCAAAACTGGATTGCTTATGGCCGAAGATGGCTCCCTGACTTCCCGTCATCCAAGAGTTCATCCAGACTTGGGCACATTCAAGTTGAGACGCGACTTTTGCCGCTTTTTCTTGAGGACCCCAGACCACTGCGGAATGAGCGAGATAAGAAGTATTCGCCCACTTCAAGGCCTCATGCTGATATTTAACAGGAGTTACTAATAAAAGAGGTCCTTGCAATTCATCCTGCTGAAGGACACTGCAGTTGGGTAGATCTAACATCACCGTGGGTTTATAGAAAAATCCTGTTCTGCTGACTTCCGGGGCTCCGCCAACATAGATCTTTCCATGCTCAGAAATGCCACTTTGGATTTTATTATGAATCAAAGTGACTGCTTCCCGAGAAATCAGAGGACTCCAAGTTTCACTCCCGCGGGGATCTGATAAGGGCTGAAGACTTGCAAAATACTCTTTTAGCAGAGACAGCAACTCCGGCGCCAAAGACTCGACGACAAAAATCCGCGAGGTGTTCCAGCAAAGCTGCCCCTGGCCCATCACAAAAGAACGTAAAATTTCAGGTAAATATTCCCTTAAATTTGTTTCGCTCAAAATCAACAGAGGGTTCTTCACTCCTCCACTTAACTGTAGTTTTTTAAATAGTGGCAGTCCCGCCTTCGCGATACTTTCCAAGGTCGAACTTCTTCCCACCGCAGAGATCGCACGCACGCTGGGATGACCCGCGATAATCTGTGCCACGTCCGCATGGCCTTGAATGATATTGACGACGCCCTCAGGAAGTTGGGCGGCTTTCAGCATCTCTGCCAAAATCTTTCCGGTGATCGGTGAAAGTTCCGAAACCTTGATCAAAGCTACGTTTCCTGCCGCCAAAGTCGGGGCCAAGCGCTCGATCACAAGTCGCAGTGACAAATTCCAAGAGGTGATAATTCCCACAATCCCCGTTGGCTGAAGAAGAATATCCGACGGCGTCTGTTGAGAAAGGCTTTGAACTGTTCGTCTGAGTATATCAATGGAAACCTTAACACTGTTTTCAAGAACAAAGTGATGAGGCAAGCCTTGATGAAGGGCCTCCTCGTAAGCCACCGTGTCGGCATGCAGCTCAAGATAGTCCGCCATCTTTTGCAAAAGAGTCGCTCTATTTTCCAGAGAAAAATCACGAAAAGCAGGGGCCGCTTTTTTTGCGGACTGCACGGCTTTGACAACATCCATAGCGTCGGAGGCCGTCACTTCGGCGATGACTTGATCGTCAAATGGGGACCGCTTTGAAAAAGTTATTTTATTTTCGGCGGGAACGAAAGCCCCACCGATAAAGTTCAAAAGCTCCAAAAGAAATTCCTAGTACAAGTTTTGGTTTCGATACTGCATCAGATGCTGTGCCAGCATATCTGATTTAAGTACCTCATCCGCTATTCCCAATTCAATGGCTTTCTGAGGGCCATAGGGAAATTGAGCTTCCTCCGGGTGCTGCACCACGCTGGCGCCGCCCTTTTTTTGTACTTCCAAGAGTCCTTCAACCCCGTCGCTGCCGAAACCTCCCAAAAGAACCGCGTAGACTCCTTTAGAATAAGCTTGTGCCGCAGATTGGAAAAGCACATTGCTTGAGGGCAGCTGAGAACACACGGGAGCCCCTTTTGCGATATTAAGCATCGGGCCATGAGCGCCGGTTTGAATCTTTCCATGATGCTCTGAGGGGATAAAATATACGTGTCCCATTCGTAAAAAATCACCATCTTTGGCGACGACGGGAGTCACTTTGGAGCCCACCTTCAATTTGCTAATAAAGGCGGTTACAAAGTTTGCAACGGTACTGCACGAAATCACAACCGGTGGGGTGTCTGCGGCTAATCCCTTTACAAACTTCTCAAGGGCTTCCGCACTTCCAGCATTTCCTCCGACGACCACCACTTTTAACTCAGCAGCTCGGCGTAAAGAGGAGGTGGCAATGGCTGTTTTGGTCTCAATAACCGGAGGGGCC
>JAHRXB010000038.1 GCA_019104905.1 Bdellovibrio sp. | reverse complement strand
GGTGCCGCTTGGTCCTGTCTTTGTATTGAAGAACAGCAGTGGAGGTCGCTCTCATGTTGAAGTGGCTAGGGACCGCAGTGGTCCTCATCTCAATTTTAACGATACAAGCCTGTGCGCCGAAGTCTCAGGAAGACTGTGGATTCGTGCAAAACGTCTATGGCGAACGTATCTCTTGGAAGAGTGATGTTCCGGTGACGATGTATCTTCATTCTTCGATTCCAGAATCCATGGTTCCGTCGATTGTGGCGGCGGCGGATACCTGGGAAAAAACAGCGGGAAGAAAGCTCTTTAATATCATCAGCTATCCTCGCTATACCGGGCCTATGAATCCTCACAAAGATGGCGTGAATGTGATCTATCTTATGAATTCTTGGGAGGACAACCGTTCTTCAGAGCAGGGAAGAACCAGCGTCTATTGGATTGGTGACCTCATTAAAGAAGCGGACATTCGTTTGAACGGGGCTGATTTCGGATTCTATTGGAATGGGCAGACGATCACGCGAGCCGCGAAATCAGACCGCGCCAACTCGGCTCCAGTCAATATTGAAGCTTTGGTGCTCCATGAAATGGGGCATGTTTTGGGACTCAAACATAAAGATGGTGCGGGTTCTGTAATGGCCACGTATTTAGCGAGTGGTGATGATCGAGTTCGTTTGGCGTTGGCCGACGAAAAGGCTTTGCAGTGCGAGTATTAGGATGCTCAGCATTGTAAAAAGTCCATGTAAGTTTATTTAAGTTGTTGGAAGTGAAAGAACATAACTAGACTTTTAGTTCTGCGCCAGAAGCAGACAGAGGAGAGCAAAATGAGAGTGATCAATTTAGATAAGAACACACAGGTAGAAACTGCAGTTGAGTCTTATTTGGGATCTCTTTCAGAGGTCTCTCCTGTGACTCATAAATCTTACCATGAGCTTGCAGACACTCCGGTTGTTGAGTCAGATTCTTTAGCTCAGCTCAGTGCCAATATTGAGATGCTGACAGATCTTCAAGCGCGTCTTTCTTTCTTGATGAGAGAAGTGCGTTACCTGATGAAGGTTTAATCGGAATTAACCCCACCCTGAGGGTGGAAAACGCCCCAAGACTAACTTGTGTTAGATGACAGCAATTAGATATATCGCTCTAATTAGCGCATGGGAAAAAATCTCGGGGAGTTTCAAAAGCATATCCAAAGCCATTTTGAAAAGTGGGGTCTCACCAAAACAGAGTGTGAGATCGGAATGTTTATTCTTCGAGGTCTTAGTCTTAAGCAAATCGCAGAAAAGCGCGGCACTTCAGAAACCACCACGCGACAGCAAGCTTTGAGCCTTTATAAAAAGGCGGCCGTCGATGGGCGCCATCAGCTTTCTGCATTTTTCATTGAACATCTTTTAAATTCTTAATTCAAAATAAACTAAGCTTTGCGATCCAGGCGGATCATGTTGCCTTTGGGGATATGATAGACAACCCAGTCGCCTTGGCGTTCTCGGGTCATGCCTTCGGTGATGACGGGTTTTTCGAAGGGAAACTCTTCGCGGAAAGTTTGGAAGTTAGAGCTGCTGACGATCTTTCCATCATCTTCCACTCTATCTTTGAACGAGCGTTGGCCGGTGACCGTGGCCTTGTCGTTTTGAATGGTCACTTTCACAGAATCTTTTTCATGCTCGGGAACATAAGCTTTAAGGATGTAGAAATCCGGATTTTCTCGAATGTAGCTGCCGCGATCTTCGACCTTATAGAACGGGTCATCTTCTTTGTTGGCGTATTTTTCGGTCGCCTTGGTGAGGTCTTTGCGAGATTCAGTTAGCTGGCGTAGGTATTTTTGGTTCTGAATGTCTAAAGACTCACGCTGTGCAGACTCATTTTTTTGGTAAATACTTTGGAAGCGTTCGTGCTGAAGCTTAAGGTGGTCCTCATTGGCTTTTTTGTTTTGCATGATCCGTTCAGAGTATTGTTTATTGACTCGTTCCTCTTTGGCAGCCCATTGTTTTTGCTGCTGCTCATAGCGTTTTGCTGAATTATCTTGAAGGCGATTGAGCTTGTTCTCTTGTTGCTCTTGTTCCCTTTGAATCTGTTGTTCGCCTTTTTCCTGAAGTTTGCCGTACTCTTTTTCATTGCGAGCCTGTACGCGCTCCTGGGTGCTGCGACCACGCTCTACTTCGTTGCGAAGACTCATGTCATTTTGTTCGCGTTGACTGTTCAGGCGTTTCTCACTGAACTCATTTAGTTCTGACATGTCTTGATTGTATTTTTGTTTGGCCTGTCGAACGTCTTCAGTTCCTTGAGTGCGGATTTGTTCGATACGGTTTTCAGAGTTCTTTTCTATCTCTTCAATTTTTTGTCGACTGTCTGCCTGCGCCCGCGCAACTTGTTCCTGTCTTTTTTGACGGGTGTCGCCTAGCTTTTCCTCATAGGTTTTTTGCAGACTCTGCATGCGGGTGTTGTATTTGTCAGAGATGCGTTCTCGCTCCAAAGACGCTTCTTCGGCCATTTCTTTCTGGCGATTGCGAATATGATTTACGGCCGCTTCATTCTGTTCACCGATAGCCGTTTTCTTTTCGCTATAATAGTCCCGAAGATCCGCGATATCCGCTTCGTTTTCTTTGACGATCTGCTTTTTTTTGCGTGAGTATTCCGCTTGAAGATCATTCAAGTCAGCTTGCTGAGATTTACGCGTGGAACTGTCAATCGACGACATGTATGTAGTGTATCAAAATAATACAACTACATTAAGGAGCTGGGTTTTCAGAAGCGGGAATCTGGCCTTTCGGGTTGGGGCAGTGAGGTTGAAAGTTGTCTGTGCGGCCATAACAGCGCCATGTATCGACGTAGGTGACCTCTTCGTCGGCGGCCACTGGATAGTAATAGCGGTATTGAATATGATCGAGCGTGCTTTCCACAAGACGGAAGTCCTGCGAGGCTGGGAGCGCGGTATTTTGAATGGGGGCTTTCTTCGAGATCTTCAATAGAAACACCCGATACTCGGCATAGCC
>JAHRXB010000011.1 GCA_019104905.1 Bdellovibrio sp. | reverse complement strand
TTCTGACCCCAGAACTCTTTCACTTTTGTTTCTGCCATCATCGCCGTATTTTGATTGGGCGCGACCTGCTGGGACAAAATCGTCAGATATTCCGTCTCTTGCTCGGGAGTCAGTCCCGCTGGCATTGGCAACGCCAAGGCTTCGTTATAGAAACGTGTGTTCTCTTTCGCAACCAGATCCAGGGTCAACAACTGAGACGACCAAACCGCCGAAGCAATCGCTTTATTCGCCAAAGCATCGATCTTTTCTAAAAGCTTCACGCGCGCCTTCAAACCCGAGGCAATCGTATTTTGGTTTTTGGTATCAATCGTGTGCGCCGCCACTTGAGTGCTCAAGGCTTTCAGATCACTCAATAACAAGATTTTTTCGATCATCACGAAAGAGTCTTGTTGAGAATTGCCTTTTTCTTTCAAGGCCTTTTCCAAAACTTTTTTATCATTGGTCAAACCATAAACTTGCAAAGCCGCACGCGCATAAAGGCCCGGGTTGTTTTTGAAGTATGGTTTATAAGTTTCCAAGTCCTTTGCCGGAGCTTTAGACATACGGATCAATTGAGTTGCAATCAAAGCCTTCTTTTCATCGTCTTTAGATTGTTTCAAGTATTGAGAGTAATATTGTTGAGGGTCTTTATCTGCAAGCTCCGAGTAAAGAGCCAACTTCAACATCTTTTCATCCTGAGACAAAGCCCCAAACTTCATCTGCTCGGCAGCCTTCAAAGCCGTCGCAAAATCAAGTTCCAGTTCGGCAAACCAAACCTTACGTCCCAATGCGAACTCTCGCTCTTCGTCCGTCAAAGTTGTTTCGCGCAAAAGATCTTCCGTCGCCACGCGAGCTTCCGTGATCTTATTCAGTTTTTCATTCAACAAGATCTTATTCTTCAAGTAGACCTTACGATCTTCGGGGCTGGCCGCAGCGGCATTAAAGCTGCCCAAGGCCAACAACGCTTGATCCGGCTGTGCTTCAGCCAATTTCGCAGACTGAGTCAGGATGGATTTTTGATGGATGTGCTGAAACTCTGCCTTTTTGTCGGTAAAGAGCTTTGCATATTCTGCGGACCACTGCTGGATGCGGGCGTCGTCTTTAAGTAATGCCAAAGCATCCAAAGAAAGTTCCGCCGCTTGCGCCTGGATCTGACGAGATCCCTGCCCCGCTACTGCCAACTGTTTTAATTGCTCGGCCGCAACCGTGTAATTTCCTTTTTGATAGATCGCATAGGCCTTTTGATATTGCACATCAAAAGACTTCTGCTTCAGCACGGACTTCTGTAAATAATCATCCTGAGCAGCAACCAAAAGAACTTCATCTTTTGATTTTTCCGCGTTTTCAATTCCCAAAAGAAGGTTCTTTTCAAGCTTTTCCGCTTGCACCTTCTGTTGAGCCACGTCTTTTTCCGCCGTGTGCTTTGCCAAGATGACTTTATTAGCTAACGCCGTCCACTGCGCTGCTTGAGTGTATTGGTTCGCTACAGCCGCCGCTTGCGCTCCCCACACGTACATATCTTCATCTTCAGAGAAGACTTTGAAATACTCTTCATAGGCATTCAAAAGCTCGGCACTGGGCTTGCTGTTTTCAATACGATTCCAGCCCACCACAAATTGACGAAGACCTTTGGCAGACTCTTCACAAGACGCCAAAGTGCAATCCGTTCCGCCCCACAAATTCAAAGCCATTTGATAGGACTTTGCTGCCGCCGGAGTATTTTTCAAATCAAAATGAAGTTGCGCCATGCGCACTTGCGCTTCCAAACGAGCTTTGGCGTCGCTTTGTTTTTGATAAACAAAGTCCCACACCTTCAAAGAAGGCTCTTTTTGTCCTAAACGCAGACCTTCACGAGCCAATAAAGTGACTTGCTGAATTTTAAAGTTTTCAGGAGACAACGAATACAAAAGCTCCGCATCTCCGTCCTTGATTCCTCGCGCGGCCATAAAAGTCGCCAAATCACGTGACACCTCTTCTAGGAATTGGGCATCTGCTACTCCCCGAGACGAAGCCATGCGTGATTGAAGTTTCGGATTTTTGAGGATCTCTTGAAGTTGCACCAAAGAGGCATCCATATTGCCCATGCGGAATGAGCACCAAGCCTTACGGTAAGCCGCCAAACCCTGAGAGCTGGCGCCTTCTGTTGCCAAAACCTTTCCATAAAGATCATGGGCATTTACAAAATCAGATTTTCTAAATGCCATTTCTGCCAAAGACAGATTGGCTTCCGCCACCTCAAGAGGAGAAGAAGAGGAACCCAACATCGCTTGATAGCTTTTTTCAGCCAAATCACCGCGACCTTGAAGTTCATAAAGGTGACCCATTTGCAAATGAACTTTGGCGATCGAGTTCGCAGGAACCTTCGTCAAAGCTTCGGAATAATAATTCAAGGCTTTTTCGCGATCTTTTTCGCCTGCCTTACAAACAGTACAACCCTCCGCCAGCTCTTGCATTGAAAGCTGACGAGCACGTTCTGCATGAAGATCCGCCAAGCGCAAAAGAACAGAGGCTCTCGCAGGATCTGCCGGAGCCAAGCCCAACTGTACTTGAGTGAGTTTTTGAATTAGGAGGTCTTGAGTGGACCCAGCAGCTATCGCGGGCTGTGCATAGACAGCCCCCACGGATAGAGAGAAAATTAAAAGTCTTTTTTTCATCATCGAGACCCCCTCCGTCTCTAAAAACAACTTCACCCCGACTACTTGAGAACCACCGCGAATTTGATATCGCTGTATCCCGCCTGGTTCATGCCCAGAATAATCTGGTTCAAGAACTCGTACTTCACTCGGCGATCGGCTTGGATCGTCGCGATTCCCGGGAAGGCCTCATTCGGATGAAGCTCTTGGTACTTCTTACGAAGCTCCAAAAGTTCCGCCGTGATCGTTTCTGCCGTCACAACTTTGTCTTCAATATAGATTTTGCCATCGTCCACTTTGATAACTGGGTTTCTTTCAAGAACATCGGCCAAATGAGCTTTTGGAAGCTCTTGATTTTTACCGATCATCAAAATTTCGCCCGTGCTGGAGAAGTTCATCAAAAGGAAGATGACAAGAATAGAGAACGCATCGATCAACGCCGTCAGAAGAAGATCCGCAGCAATATGTCTTTTCAATTTAGCGCCGCGAGGACTGATAATAGAGTGTCCCTCTAAAGTCCCCAGCAACACCGACTGCTTTAAAATGCCGTCTGAAATCACAAAACCCCCACTATAAAGGAGAAACGCCCAAATCCGTCATTCCGCTCTTCTTCAGCTTATCCATCACATCGATGATTTCTTCATAAGCTGTCGAAGCTGTGGGCTGAATCAGTCCGGTATTCAAAGAAGGGTCCACTTGCTTTAAATTAGCCAAGGCCTTCTCTAAACCATCCCAATTCACCTTATTGTCTTGTTGAGAAACACGAAACTTACGCAAAGAAGCAGGAACCAGAGAGCTCTGTTGCACTTCCAGATCCAGATCCCCTTTTGGCGTCATACGGATCCACACCAAGGGACTTTTCTTTGTGTCCTCTTGAGCTTGACCGCCGACGGCTTGTTTCACGTTCATCGATCCCACGTTCAACCACACTGCGGTGATCAAAAGAAAGCAGATCGACACTGACAACAAGTCAATGAACGGAATAAGGTTTACTTCGAAATCCAAATGCTTTTTAGAGTGTTTCATAAAAACCTCTTAAAGCTTACGCGTTCACTTCAGTGTTGCGCTCTGATTTAGAAGTCTTGATTGAATAAGAAGTGATCGGTTCGTAAGCATAGCTCAACCAGTTGTAAACTTTGAGTCCACCTTGGTTCAAGTCTTCAGCCAAACGATTCGCACGGTTTTGCAAGATTGCATAAGCCACAAGTGCTGGAATCGCTGCGATCAATCCGTAAGCTGTCGCATTCATCGCTTCAGAGATACCTGCAGAAAGCAAAGACGCTTTGTCCGCTGGATTCGCAAAAGCCACAGCCGCGAAAGATTTGATCATACCTGTGATCGTTCCAAGAAGACCTGTCAACGTCGCCACGTTACCAAGCATCGACAAGAAAGCCGTGCGGTGATCAAGGTGAGCGTTTTCTTCAAGAAGAACTTCGTCCATTTTGCCTTGGATCTCTTCTTTACCACCCAAGTTACGAGCAGCCATTGCACCGGCCGCGATCGCACGAGCTACGGGATACTGTGCAGACATTCCCTGTGCTTTAGAGATGATTGCATCCATTTCGCCACGACGAATAGACTCTTCAAATCCAAGAGCAAATTCGGTTTGGTTCGTTTTACGACGAACAAATAGAGCGTATGCTCTCTCGATAATGATTGCGATAGAAGTTACTTGGATGAGCAAGATTGGCCACATCCAGAATCCACCATGTTCAAACGCCTGAGCCATTTTAGTTAGAAATTCCATAATTTCCCCTCCAGTCGCTAAAGATTACAGACCATGGTCCAGGAGATGGCAAAGCGAAAGACACATTGACACGGGCCAATATCAACAAAAATGTAACTTTAATTTGATGGATTCCTGAAAAAAGAAACACCCGGAAAGTGAATCAGGCCACTTCTCTCGGCAGCCTGATCCAGGTCATAACTAAAGATTACTGATTAAAGGATTTCAACTTCCCTGCCACATAGGCATTCAATTGAGACATGGAAACACGTTCTTGGGTCATTTTGTCGCGATGACGAACCGTGACAGCCTGATCATTCAAGGTGTCAAAGTCGACGGTCACACAGAAAGGAGTCCCAATTTCATCCTGACGACGGTAACGCTTCCCGATAGAAGCCGTTTCATCGTAAGTGACATCAAAGTCCTCCGCCAGTTGATCGCGCAATTTTTCAGCAATCGAGGTCAACTCTTCCTTCTTCGACAACGGCAAAATCGCTACTTTGTAGGGAGCAATCTCTGGATGCAGCCCCATCACCACGCGAACATCTTCTTTGCCAGCCTCGTCAGTGCTCACTTCCTCACGGTACGCATCGCACATAAAGGCCAAGAACAAACGATCACAACCCACGGCGGTTTCAATCACATACGGAATGTATTTCTCTTTGTTGGCTTCATCGAAGTACTCCAGATTTTTTCCAGAAAACTTCGAGTGTTGAGACAAGTCAAAGTCCGAACGATTGTGAATACCTTCAAGCTCTGAGAAGCCCATAGGGAATTTAAACTCAACATCCACAGCGGCGCGAGCATAGTGAGCCAACTTATCGTGATCTTTGAAACGCAAGTTTTCAGGTTTCAAACCATACTTGATATAGAAGTTCCAACGAGTTTCTTTCCACTCTTTAAAATACTTCTCATCCGTCCCCGGCTTCACGAAATATTGCATTTCCATTTGTTCGAATTCACGCGTACGGAAGATAAAGTTTCCAGGCGTGATTTCGTTACGGAAAGACTTTCCGATCGCAGCAATCCCGAAGGGGATTTTATAACGAGACGATTGCTGACAGTTCTGGAAATTCACAAAGTGACCTTGAGCGGTTTCAGGGCGCAAATAGATCACGCTTCCTGAATCCTCCAAAGGACCCATGTGAGTTTTAAACATCAAATTGAAGTTTCTTTCTTCCGACAAGTTCTTGCTGCCACAATTAGGACACTTCTTTTCATTGATATAAGAATCCGTATTGTCCGCGCGGAAGCGAGTTTTACAATCTTTACAGTCAACCAAAGGGTCACTGAACCCATCGACGTGTCCAGACGCTTTCCAAACCGTGGGATGCATCAGGATCGCGGCATCTAGACCCACAATGTCCGCTCGGCGAGTCATGGCATTCCACCAAGCACGCTTCACATTGAGCTTCATCAAAGAACCTAAGGGACCATAATCCCAACAACTGCCAAGACCTCCATAGATCTCGCTTGATTGAAAAACAAATCCACGACGTTTACTGAGGCTGACAAGGGTGTTTAAATCCTCGCAGTGCTTAATTTTCATACAGAGGCTCCAAGGTATATCTCTAGAAGTCATTTCTGGGACGACCTCTAATGGTTACACTTCGGTCTAGAAGCAGTCAAGAAAACGGGCGCCCTACTTGATCTCGGACGAGGTCTTAGAGAAGCTATATTTATGCAGCGCGCTTCAAAAAGGTACGGCGTACCTCTTCTTTTTTTTCTTTTTGTTTCACAGGTTCATGCGGAGTCTGTCACTCAGTTTGTAACTAAAGAAGAGAAGATTCGTGAAGAAATGATCACGATCTCGCGTGAGCTGGGTGTGACTTGCACAGAGTGCCACAATGTGACGAATTTCCGCGAAGATTCCAAGAAGGCCTTTCAAGTTGGAAAAGAGCACATGAAAATCACTCAGATGCTCAAAGACAACGGCTTTGACGGAAAAAAAGGCCCCATGTCCACATGCTATATGTGTCATCGCGGCAAACTTCGTCCTGATTTCAAAGAACCCACTCCCGATAAGGCCCACTAAACTCCCCTTCAACTCCTTAGGTTGACTCACGACCCGCATCAGTTGGAAATTAAAGGCGCCCGAAAGGACCTCTATGAACTTAATTGATCTCTCGATTCGT
>JAHRXB010000314.1 GCA_019104905.1 Bdellovibrio sp. | reverse complement strand
ACATTTTCAATCAACTGCTGGTGCCCAAGGTGAACGCCGTCAAAATTCCCTATAGTGACTACGGAAGCCTCAAGGGGGGAGCTCAACTGTCTGACGCCTGGATAGATATGCATATTTTTCAATATACCTCGTTCTACGCTTATCGGTAAGTGCTTTTAATAGTTGAAATTTTTAATAAATTTGCTATGTTGCGACGCGTGCAAAAGCCCTCTATTGACCACCTTAAATTGCGACTCGAAGTCCTGCTTCGTTTCTTCTCCCGTCGCCGGGGTTTTTGGCTTCGTTGTCTTCTTTGCTGGGCCATCGGCTGCCTTGCTTTATCCAACGATGAAATCAATGCCTATGATCAAAGATTTCAACTGCGAGGAGACCAGAAGACTTCCTCGCAAATTGTCTTGATTACGATTCGCCAGTCTGACTTTGCAACCATTTACGACACTCGCACAAACTTCCTTGATAACATGAGTGAGGTGACCGACATCACCGACAGCTTCTTCTGGAACAAAAGAATCTGGACTGAGTTGCTTTTTAAAATCCTTCGCCAAAATCCCCGCTCCGTCGGTGTGACTTTGTACTTTGGCGACAACGTCGGAACAGTTCGCCTTAATGCCGAAGAGCAGCGGCTGTTCCTGGACTCACGCGTAGTTTGGGCTTCAACCACGAATAGCTTAGAAAGAATTTTGACTCCCATCTTTACAAGCCGCAATCACGACAATCTGGGCAGCAATGAACTTCGTCGCGACGAAGATGGCGTCGTTCGGCGCGTTTTCCCGCAAAGAGCAGAGATGCCTCATCTTGTAGAAAAGATCACGGGCAAAGCCTTTCCAACGTCTCAGGCGGGACTTCCCATCAACTATCGCGGATCAAACCGCGTCTTCACCCAGTACTCACTCAGTGAAATCATGTATGATGAAGTGCCTGCCAACGCTTTCTCGGATCGCATTGTGATCATTGGCGCAGAAACATCTTCAGGCCCGGTGTACATGACCCCTATGGGAACCCTGTCGCGCACTGAGATTCTGGCTCACATCACTGACACCGTCTTAGGCAATAAGTGGATCAAACGCCTGCCGTTCTGGTGGTACGCGACCGGCTTCTTTGCTCTTATGCTCATCGCCGTTTTTCTAATTACCACCTACCCCCAATCCGTGGCCCTGTTTTTTATTGTTTGGATTGGCACCTTGCTGGCGGCTCTTTCGGCGTGGGTTTTTGATACCTTCTACTTCTGGTCCCCGGCGATGTCGCCCTTTGTTCTATTGGGAACTTCTTGGATTATCTTTATCGGCTATCAAGCTTCCAAAATTGAAAGAAAGAACTTTCGCCTGCAACAAGAGCAACAGTACCTTCAGGAGCTGGAGCAACTGAAAAACAACTTCGTCAGCTTGATTTCTCACGACCTCAAAACACCGATTGCCAAAATCCAGGCCATCGTGGATCGCCTTTTGATGCAACAACAAGCCGAGGAGTTAGGCCAAGACTTGCGATCCCTGCGCCTTTACAGCGACGAACTCAATCGCTACATCCAATCCATCCTCAAGGTTTTACGTGTCGAATCTCGGGACTTCAAAATCAATACGGAAGTGGGGGATATCAACGAGGTGATCGAAGAGGCCCTGACACTTTTGCGTCCTTTGGCTCGCGAAAAAAACATTCAAATCCATACCTCTTTAGAGCCGATGTTTTCCCTGGAATTTGACACCACCCTTATCAAAGAAGTGGTCATCAATCTGGTTGAAAACGCTATTAAATACACCTCCCGAGATGGACAGATCGAGGTTATTTCATACGAGACGGACGATCTTGTTCACGTGATCGTGAAAGACACCGGGGAAGGGATTAAACCTGAAGACATGGAAAAGGTCTGGGGAAAATTCACTCGCGGCAGCGACCAAGACTTGAAAACAAAAGGGACCGGTTTAGGTCTTTATCTGGTAAAATATTTTATCGAACTTCACGGCGGAAAAGTAAAAATGGAAAGCACCGTGGGCCAAGGCACCACCGTTTCTTTCACGCTTCCGCTTGATACTGAAAATGAGGTGTTAGCATGATGAACAAACTCCATACGCTCATTGTTGACGACGAAGCAGAACTGCGCCGTTCCGTCATTTCGATTTTAAAATCCGCAATGCCCGAGATTGACTTCACAATCGAAGAGGCCGCCACGGGAAAAGAAGCCTTGGAGAAGGTCCAGCAGCAACAATGGGACTTAGTTCTGATGGACGTCAAGATGCCTGAAATGAACGGCATTGAAGCTTTGACTGCAATCAAGGAACATGACCCGCGCACGTTCGTCGTTCTTATGACAGCGCACTCAAATCTTCACGATGCAGTCCTGGCGATTAAAGAAGGCGCCTATGACTATATCGAGAAACCCGTAAAGCCTGAACTCTTAACTGAAATCGTGCGCAAAAGCTTGGAAGCTCGCGATCTGGTTTCAAGCTTGGCACTTTCGAATCCTGTTTTTGACGACGACATTGAAAGCGAGTTTGTCGGCGACAATTCGAAAATGAGAGAGGTCTTTAATTTGATCTATCGCCTGTGTAAGGTCGATACAACAGTTCTTGTGCGTGGTGAAAATGGCACAGGAAAAGAGCTCGTGGCTCGCGCCATTCACTTCAACTCCCCTCGTAAATCAGGGGCTTTTGTCGCCATCAACTGCGGCGCTATCCCTGAAAGCCTGATGGAAAGCGAGCTGTTCGGCCACGAAAAAGGCGCCTTCACTGGAGCCGTGGAACGAAAAATCGGAAAGTTCCAGATGGCCAACAATGGAACTTTGTTTTTGGATGAAATCGGTGAACTAAAACCAGACATGCAGGTGAAACTTTTGCGTGTTCTTCAAGAACGCAAATTCACCCCGGTTGGCGGCACTCGCGAAGTTAAAACCACAACTCGAATTATCGCTGCGACAAATCGCAATCTCGAAAAGATGATGGCCGAAGGGACTTTCCGCGAAGATCTTTTCTATCGCCTGAATGTGATGCCGATCTTCCTCCCTCCTCTTCGTGAACGCACCGATGACATTGAGGCGCTGGTGCAAAACTTTATTAAAAAGTTCTCAAAACAACATGGTCGTATCATTAACGGCGTGACCCCAGATGCTTTGGATCTTCTCAAGTCCTACCGCTGGCCGGGCAATATCCGTGAACTTGAGAACGTCATTGAAAGAGCTTTTATTGTTGAAAATTCTCAACTTATCACCGTCGACTCTTTACCTGAATCCTTCAAACTGGCTCCCAAAGAAAGCTTAGATAAGACGGCCAGCGTTGGATACTCCGGCCCCTTGGACTTTGATGCCTTCAAAGAAGAGATGGAAAAAGAGTTTATCGTAAGTGCACTGAAGGCCAACAATGGACGTATCAATCAGACCGTGGCTCAGGCGAACATTCCAAAGAACACCTTATTGCGTAAGATTCGTAAATACGGGATTAACGTAAAGGACTTTGCTAACGAAGAATAAAACCCGCCGTGCGAAGCACTTCCTCTGCGGAAATGCTTTTCATGCACTCGTGAGTTCCAATGGGACAGACCTTGTGGCCATGTTTGCCACAAGGTCGGCACTTCAAGCCCTCTCTTTGCACGACATAACTTTCTGCCGACCAGGGGCGATAGCCGAATTCCAAAATAGTAGGACCAAACACCGCGATCAGCGGCACTTCGCAAACTGCCGCCAAGTGAGTCGAGGCACTGTCGTTCCCAATCACTAAAGCCGATCGCGCAATCAACTGAGCAGACTCGATGATTTTGGTTTTTCCTGCTAAAGAAACAGCCCCGGGGATCTGTCCGGCCACGTGCTCCGCCAAAGCCTCTTCACCAGGCCCCCCCATAACATAGATTTCAAAACCACGCGCTTTCAATGCCTTGCCGGTATTGATGAAACCCTCTTCCGTCCAACGTTTTGTCGCCCACACACTGCCAGGAAAAAGCAAAACAGCTTTCCCCTCATCAAAGCCCTTCAGAGGGAATCGATTCTTGAGAGACTCATAGATGTCAGACAACTCTAAGACCTGATGACGAAGACTCATCGACGCCCATTTCGGAGGCGCCGGCAAATGGCCATGTTCCTGAGATGTATAGGGGCGCTCTTGCGCTGAATACTGAGCAAGGGCCTTCGCCAGTTGCTCATCTTCAGGAGCTAAAAGACTTAACTGCCTCATTGCATCCGGCAACTGCACATCTTTTTGAGTTCTTTTTGAAAAGACCACAAAATTCCAGGATTTTTGAAAAGCGATCTTATGTTGGGCTTTGATTTGAGTGCAAAAAAATGCCGTTCTTAAAGATTCGTGAGGAGAGATTAAATTATCCACCTGGGAATAACGAAGATGCTCTACGATCTTAGAGTAGGATTCCGATTTCCCTTTTTCGATTTCAAAAACTTGATCGACCAAATGGGTCTTTAAGAAAAAGTCCCCAAAACCCTTACGACAGACCAGCGCAAGTTTATGTTGTGGCCATAGCTCCCGGCACTTTTTCAGAAGCGGGATCGAGAGAAGCAGGTCTCCCAAGAAGGCGGTTTGCACAACAAGATTTAAGGGCATGAACAATTTCCTCTAACGAAACCTGATCGTAGCACATAATGCTTTTTTCACAAGTCCTCTTCCAGCAAGGGCTGCAGGGACTCTGAGTAAGAATCTTAAATCCTCGGTCATAAAGATCAATCTCTTGAGCGCACGTGGGACCAAACCAGGCAATAACCTGCTTTTTTTGAGCAATCGCCATATGCATTCCCAGACTGTCTCCGGTGATCACGATATCACAGGCCGAAACACTCACTAAACCGTCCCGCAAGCCCGATTCTGTCTGGGAAGAGATCACCGGCAAGCCCTGCGCAATCAAAGAATTTCTTTCCGTATCTTCCGGTCCCCCCAGAAGAACAATTTCAGCCGACGGAAAATCTTGATGAATTCGAGTGATCAACTGACGATGATATTCCACCGTCAATTTCTTGTGGGGAATGACATGACTGCAGCCGGTATTTAAACCAATCACAAGATGCTTAGAGTTTTCACCCAACCACTGCTCTTTACGACGACAAGCCTCACGCTCTTCACTCTCAGTCAAAGGAAGCCAGTACTCGTCCCTTTGAAAAATCCCAAGCTCTAAGGCCTCTATCATAAGCTGTGTCTCTGGCTTCTGGTTTTCAAAGAATTTCTTTTGATTGTTTAACCCCAGCTCCCAAAGTTCTTGGGCCGCGTTCGTCGCTGGTAAGATCGCTCCATTACGAGGATTCGATACAAAACCAAGAACTTGATCCACGGTGGTTCTTTTGAGAACCCCTGCGGCCTTTAAGGACTTATCAATAACAAAAGCGATTTCAAACTCTAACGATCCCAACTGCAAAAGATCTGCTTCGCTGGTTGTTAGCACCCGATCAATCGCCGGATGGCCCTTCAAAAGATGATGAGCCGGAGCATCCGTCACCCACGTGATCATCGACTGAGGATACTTTCTTTTCATGGCTCGCAACAAAGATGTACTGCGAACCACCGCCCCCAAAGCACCCAGGTGGACAATCAATAAAGAAATAGTGGGAATATCTTTATGAGGACAAGACTCATTGCAGATCTCATTTTTTCCGCATGGTTTATATCCTGAAAAATGTCGACAATCGCTGATCCGCATAAAATTATTGTATGCCAAAGCCGAGAATTCCCTGAGTCTGGTTCCTCATTCCAGACCTTGGTTCGGTAACCTTAAAGCTGTTTTTTCCGATAAGTGGACGGATGAAGATAGAAAAAGAAAAGGTCCAGCTTCAAGCTTTGCAACTTTCTCCGAACGCGGATGGAGGGACCCTGACTCTTTTGGAAAGTCGCAAAAGCTATCGCTTAAACCGCCTGCACTTTTCTTATTTAGACATCTTAAGAAACGCCGGGAGCATTGAGGGCCTTGTCCAATTCTTTCTGGGTCAAGGGTGGCTGGTGAGCTTTAGAGAGCTCTACAACCTTCTTCAATTTCTTGTCGCCGAAAATATCGTGCAAAATCCCTCCTTCAAAAGCTACTTTCTTGATCAACCTAATCAAGAAGTTCACTTTCACAATGCGGCTTTAGAAAAAGGGGCGACTTTATCCCTCAAAGCGCAAGACCTTCCTTTCTTTCGCTCTCTGGAACCAGCGTTGGCAGCTTATCTCCTACAAAAAGCGGAACGACTGAACGCTCCCCCTCAAGCCCGTATAACTCAAGCCGGAAAAAAAGAACGGGATCTCTATATTCTTTTGAAGGGTCAAGCGGCCATCTATCGCGTGTTAGATGAAAAAAGACGCCAGAGAATCGCCACCTTGGGACCCGGGGCCATCTTTGGAGAAACTGGATTTCTTTTGAATCTACCACGCACAGCAGACGTCATCACCACCCAGGCGTCAGAAATCTTACGAGTTCCCCATTTGCCGGAATTCGATTCGTTGATTAAATCCGACAAAGCGCAGAGTCTGCAACACCGTTTCTGGGTCCTGCAAGCTCTAGCCTCTTCGCCTTTTTTTAAGGATCTGCCGAATGAAAGTTTGGACAGTTTGATATTTACCGGCAAACTTTGCCAAGCCCCCGCTCATCAAGTGCTTTTCCAAGAGGGGCAACCTGGCAACACCTGCTACATTCTGATTCAAGGAAATGTCGTCGTAAGCCAAAAAGGAAAAAACATTAACGTCCTTGCGCAGGGGTCTTGTTTTGGAGAGATCTCTCTTTTAGTAAGTGGCGGACAACGAACGGCCACAATCACGACACAACAAAATTCGATTCTTCTGGAAATCCATCAAAACGATTTCTACCGCGTCCTCTCGCAGAACATCTTTCTGGCTAAAGACATTGAAAGTCTCGCGGCTCAACGATTAGAAAACGACGCAAACAGAGCCAAGTAGTTTTTAAACCTAGGGTTTCCCTGGGTTGATGGCAACCACCTCGGACACCAATGTTCCAATCTTGATTTTCGACTCAATACGAAGAATGTATTTTCGATCGTCATCCGAAAGCCAAATGAAGTTGTCGCCAATAGGCTTAAACTTGCCCTTCAATACGATATTGGGCTGAACCACGATGGCCTTCATAGGACCCAACTTCGTATCCAAAACTTCACGGCGAAGAGCTTTGCCAGAGAAAACAAGATTTTCCTTATCGTTTGCCACGCGGAAGGCATATTCTTTCCCGGGCTCCCATTGAAAGTTACGCATGTAATAAACAGCACTGTAGACATTCTGCGAGAATGGCAAAATCTCCCACTCTTGCTTCTTTTCTTCTTCGCCATGATCTTTGGTGACCTTTTTTTCCCAGAACTTGGCGGTATTGTTTTCTACGTCAAACAACATCTTGGCCTCACGAAGTTGGCCCGACTCTTTCACATGAAGTTGGAATACTCTGGGAACAAGATCCTCATAATCAACAAAAATTTCAGCCCGATCATCGACACTATAGAAAGTGCTGAACAGGGAGCTGGTTTTAATTTCCATAGCAAAAGTGTAGGACTTTCGATTGTTCACCATGGAGTATGGCTCTACCTTGATTCGCAACTCTCCCGCAGAGACTTTAAAATAATGCACATCATGAATCACTTCTTCGCCCACACGGAACGGATCTGCGATAGGACGACGACTTCCCTCTTCAAATCCCACCGTATCTTCAATGTCAGGTTGACGGGTCACCACTTTGGGTTCTTCCGGGGCCGCCTTAGGCGCTTCTTTCGCCTCTTTCACGGGCTTTTTTTTGACGGGGGTTTTCTTTTTGGCTTGGGGCAGACTCGGTATTTGTTTTTTCTCTGGCGGAGCTTGGATCTCAGCCTTTTTATCGGTCTCGCTGCCCACGGTGGTTTCTGGAGGTTTTACAATCTTCACGGCCTCTTCAAACTCTTCATTCTTTTTTAACTGCTCCACTTTGTCATACTTCAATAAGCCGGTGGAACAAGAGACCAGCAACAATGCAAATAGGAGTGTTCCAAAAGGCACTGAGAACTTCACGGGAGACCCTTCTTAAGATGGTTACATCTCTATATTCAGGCACACTTTCCGTAGAGTCCATCTCTGGCTAAAAACTGCAGTGAAGTTTTTTAAAAATAGAAGAGGAAGCTGGACTATGGGCGGTGTTCTTCACTCTTACGCCAAGGACTATCATAATGGGATAGAGCATGGTTCAACTCTTCTATGTAAACAGGTTTCCCCAGAAAATCATCCATCCCTGCTTTCAAGCATTTCTCGCGCTCCCCCTCTAGAACATTCGCCGTCATGGCGATGATAGGAATTCGAGGCAGTTTTTTCTCACTCTCTATTTTTCTGATTTCCCTTGTCGCTTGATAACCATCCATCTCTGGCATAAGGCAATCCATCAAGATCAAATCATATTGGATATTCCGAAAAGCCTCGATCGCTTCCACTCCATTTGCGACAGCGTCGACATCATATCCAAGCCTTCTCAACTGATAGGTGGAAACCTTTTGATTGGCAGTATTGTCCTCAACCAAAAGAACTTTAAAAAATTTCTTTCTGGCAGAGGGTATCTCTTTATTAGACCATGGCGATACACCGCCTCCGCGAATACCTCTGGACTTAAGCACCTTAATCTCTTGTATTTTATCGAGAAGTTTCGAAGGGTCCAAAGGATGATAGAGAACGCTCACATGACGACTTCTTCTAAGGGCTCCTCCCAAGTTTGCGCCGAGGGGAACAATGACAATCAATTCCGTCTTGGCGTTCTCTAATTCTTGTAAGTGTTCCTCTAAATGGCTTAACATCGGGTCTATCAAATTTTGTCCATAGAATATCACCAGATCATAATGCGAAGGACCAGATAGCTCCGACAAGTTGGCACTCACATCGTGCTGAATATGCCAACTGCTGAATTGCTTACCAAAGTCCTCAGCCATCAATTTGCTTTCCGTCAAAATTAAGATACGTAAATTTCCAAAATCCATACCGCGACGACTGACCTCTCGCTCTTGATGCTCAGTCGGGAACTCAAACGGTAAGGTCACATAGAAGGAGCTTCCCGCACCCAAAATACTTTCAAAAGTGATAAACCCATGAAGAGCCTCCGCAATCTTTTTACAGATCGCCAACCCCAACCCCGTACCGCCGTATTTTCGAGTGGAGGCGGAATCGACCTGACTGAATGGCTGAAACAGCCTGCTTTGCTTCTCTGTGGGAATACCAATTCCTGTATCTTTGACGCCAAGACGAACATAGTAGGATCGATCGGTCTCTCTTAATTTTTCAGCACTGATTACAATGCCCCCATGTTCCGTGAACTTCACTGCATTACTTAAAAGATTAATAAGAATTTGTTTTACACGCCCAGGATCCCCGTGAACATAAATGGGAAGATCTTTTCCCATATCGTATGTAATGGAAAGCCCCTTACTTTGAGCATCAAGGCTGACCAATTCCACGGCACTCTTTATCGCCGTCTTTAGATTGAAATCAATGGGTTCGATGGAAAAACGTCCTGCCTCAATCCTAGAAAAATCCAAAATATCGTTTATAACCTGCAAAAGTCCCTCGCCAGCATTCAAGACAGTATTTGCAAACATCTTTTGTTCTTCATCCAAAGGGGTCTCCAAAAGAAGACCGGTCATTCCAAGTACGGCATTCATGGGAGTTCGAATCTCGTGACTCATGTTCGCAAGAAACTCTGATTTGACACGTGCTGCTTCAATAGCCAAATCCCGAGCATGTTCAAGCTCACTTTCAGTCCTTTTGCGTTCTGTAATATCTATGATAGAGGCCAGTACAAATATTTCCCCATCGCGTACCAATGGATTCAGACCAATTTCCACCGGCACCTCTCGGCCGTCCTTCCTAAGTCCGAAAAGATCTCGCCCCTCTCCCATGGGCCGCGCCTGCGGGTGTTCCAGAAATGCTCTTCGTAAAGTAGGATGCGATTCTTTGAATTTCGATGGAATGAGAAGCTCCACTGGTTTCCCAATCATCTCTTCGCGAGCATAACCGAAAAGCTTTTCAGCTTGGGAGTTCACCAGCACCATTTCTCCCATCTTATTCACCATGATCATGGAGTTCGGCGCCGCCTCAACCACCATTCGAAACCGATCTTCTGCTTTCTTACGTTCGGTGATATCAATGACAGCAGTGAGGAAATACATTTCCCCCTCGACATTAATGGGGTTTAGGCCCAACTCCACCGGAATCTCCTGGCCATCCTTGCGAAGCCCGAACAAATCACGCCCGGCTCCCATCGCGCGGGCATGGGGATTTTTGAGGTACTCAGCACGTAAGTGTGGATGATTTGCCCTGAATCTTTCGGGAACCAGCGTTTCCACGACTTTGCCGA
>JAHRXB010000312.1 GCA_019104905.1 Bdellovibrio sp. | reverse complement strand
AATCAGAGTCAAAATAGTTGATGAAATCATACCCCCGATAATGGCCACACCCATGGCGGTGCGCGATTTCGACGCTTCATTCATTCCGATAGCCACCGGCAAGGTTCCGGCAATCAACGCAAATGAAGTCATCAAGATCGGACGAAGACGAGTCTTACCCGCTTCCACCAAAGCTTCGGCACGCGATTTCCCCTCGGCCATCATCTGATTTGTATAATCGACCAACAAGATACCATTTTTACCGGCCACCCCGATCAACATGAAGAAACCGAAGATGGCAAAGATGGTCATCGTCTCTTTCATCAAGAAAAGTCCCAGGAACGCCCCACACAGGGCCAAGGGCAATGCCACCATGATCGTGATAGGCGTAATAAAGGACTCATACAAACTTGAAAGGATCAGGTAGATGAACAGAATCGCAAAACCCAACGCCAAGACGGTGGAGGTCATCAATTCTTTCATATTTTCCGCATCCCCGCCGAAACCGTAACGGACACTGGATGGGAATGCTGTGTCTCCGGTCGTCATCGCTGTGACGGCATCGTTAACGACATTACTTAAACCTGCCCCTGGGGCAAGGCCCGCAGTGATTTGAATATAACGTCCTCGGTCTTGACGCTCAATCGAGGCCGGTCCTGAAGCAATGTCTCCACTTGCCACATCGGAAAGACGCACAAGTTTTCTATTCACGTTAGGAACATAAACTTCGTTGAAGCTTTGTTTCAAATCGCGCTGTTCAGGAAGTAAACGAACCCGAACTTCATACTCCCGTCCCTTTTCACGGAATTTGGCTGGCGTAAATCCTTCCACTTGCGCGCGAAGTTCTTGGCCCATGGTTTTCGTGTTGATACCGTATTGTTTCGCAGCTCCCGGCTTTAAACGAACTTGCATTTCAGGTTTCCCAGGACGGAAGTTTGTATCCACGTCTTTAAGGCGAGGATCGGCTTTGAGCTTCTCAAGAATTTTCGTGGCTGATGCCTCCAGCGCTTTAGGATCCGCTGAAATGATATTCAGAACAAACGGCTGCTGTCCCATGCCCCCGGTCGCATCGTACTTTTTAACAACAGGGTTGGCATCAGTGAAAGAAGCCAACTGTCCACGGATTTTGTCGCGGAATTTTTCAGTCGTTAACTTTCCACGCTCTTTGCCGTCTTTCATACGCACATAGAAATTGGCCTTGTTCGATTCACCGTACAAACTACCAATAATCATAGCCGTGTAATTCACCTCGGGATTGGCTCGAATGATCTTATCCACTTCGTTACCAACCTTATTCATACCGTCCAAGCTGGTTCCAGGTGTCATTTCAAGAGTGACTGTAAACTCGCCGCTGTCATCATCTGTGATAAAGGCGCCAGGAACTTTCGTAACGGAGTAAATACTTAGCACGAACACCAAGAATGTCGCACCAATGGTCACCAACGGATGACGAAGAGTCACGCGCAAGAGTTTTTCATACACTTTTTCAAGCCAGGATTGAAAGCGATCAAAACCCCGAACCAAACGCCCCAAGGTCTTATCATAAAAAGTGAGCTTTCCATGAGGGTTATGGTGCGCCCCATGTTGACCCTCTCCTCCAAAGTAAGCCGTCAACATTGGGATGATGGTCATCGCCACAAACCAACTGATTGCCATCGAGAACACCACGGTCATACCAAACTGTTTCAAGAACTGACCGATAGTCCCCGACATTGTTCCCACGGGAACGAAGACCGCGATCACAACCAAAGTGATGGCCAAGACCGCCATTTGAATTTCTGTGGTCCCTTTTTCTGCCGCCGTCAAAGACTCTTCACCTAACTCCATACGACGGTAGATATTTTCAATAACGACGATCGCATCGTCGATCAAAAGGCCCACCGCCAATGTCAAAGCCAACATCGAAACAATGTTGATCGAAAAGCCAGCCAACTTCATGACCAAGAAGGCACCAATCAAGGAAATCGGCAAAGAAATTGCCGTAATTAAAGTCGAACGAGCACTTCCCAGGAAGAAGAAAACTGTAATAACGGTAAGGATGATACCGATAATGATCGTCTCATACACGTCAAACAAGTTGTTTTTGATCTTAATAGAAGCGTTGGAAACAACTTGAGTGCTCGGAGCCCCTTCCAGTTTTTCAAGCTCTGGCTTAATTCTTTCAAGTTGTTTAATAACATCATCAGCCACTTTCACCGTGTTTGAGCCGGATTGACGATAGACTTGAAGGAACAATGCTTTTTCACCGTTCAAAAAGGCGCGTGACTTTTCATCTTCCAAAGTATCGACAACCACACCCAAATCCGAAACTCGAGTGGGCACTTCATTCCCGTAAAGATTTACGAGGGTGTCAGAGATTTCAGAAACGGTCTTAAACTCTCCCAGACCACGGAAGACCAGTTCTTTGCCTCCCTGTTCCACCTTACCGCTAGGAATATTTTCTCCCGAAGCCCCCACTTGTCCTGCGACTTGACCGACAGAGACCTCACGCGCACGAAGTTTTTTGCGATCTAAAAGGACATGAATTTCTCTTTCACGACCACCAAAGATCTCGATGGCTCCGACGTTATTCACCTGTTCCAAGCGCGGCTTAATATATTGATCGGCAATATCAAAAAGTTGCGCGTCCCCTAGGCCCTTTGCGGTGACGGACAAAGTTAAAATGGGTGTATCTGAGGGGTCGAATTTTCTGATAACAGGGTCATCGACCTCACTGGGAAGTTTCGCTTTGGCGATATTCACTTTATCACGGACTTGTTGTTCCGCGTACTTCACGTCAACACTGCTGTTAAACTCGACGATAACCTGACTTACGCCCTCGAGGCTTTTTGAAGTCAGACGTTTAATGCCAGAGATGGTGCTGACTTCCTCTTCGATGGGACGACTGACCAAGGTTTCAATTTCAGAGGGGCCAGAGCCTTTATAGACAGTTTGTACAGTGACAACCGGAACACTCACATCCGGAAACAAATCCACACTCATGGACTTAAACGAAGCCCACCCCACCACGACGATCGCGATGGTCACACAGGTGATAAAGATCGGTCTGCTAATTGAGATTTTAGGTAAGCTCATGACTATTTCCCTCCTTCAACAGAGGTTTGGTAAAGTTTAATTTGTGCTTGCAATCCAAGAATCTGAGCGGCGGCTTGAACTCGCGCCACTTCAGATTGTGAGAAGTCTTGCTCAAAAAGAAGAACCTGATAAGTCGTGGTTCTTCCCTGGCGAAGACGAATTCTTTCATTCTCAAGTTTGGCTTTTTGCGCATTCACGATATTGGTTGCCAAACGAAGGCTTTCTTTGGCTTCGCCAAGCTGCTGAGTCAGATTGGTCCAATCTTGATCTTGAGTGAAACGTTTTTGTTGATAAGACAAATCTGCGGCTCTTTGAGTTTTCAGTGCGCCGGCCTTCGCGTCAGATAAGGCCCCAAGGTTTAAAGGAATATTCAAACGCACTCCCACAAACGCGGTATCACGTTCCGTTTTTCCCGCTGCCTTCATGGCTTCGTTAAACTCTTCATCTCGCCCGTTGAGGGCATAACTCCCGTAAAGATCTAACTTGGGTTTGTTTCTTTCCGCGACCAACTGGGCTGAGGACTTCGCAAGTAGGGACTGCGCTTCTGCCGCTTTGACGTCATAGCGATCACCGGGTTTTGCCGTTGGGACGAGGACCTTCTGAAGTTCGGCATAGTTGATGTTTTCAAGACCCACGACAGCCTGCTCTGCCTCTTTATTTATATATGTGTTGAAGGTGCGACGTGCGGAACGTTCCTGATTCTGAGCTTGCTGCAATTGAAACATACGGGCCTCAACAAGGGCTTTCGCTTGCAACACATCTGCATTCTCTCCAAGATTCATCTTCGCTTTGCGTGAGACGTAATCGAGGATGCTCTGCGCTTGTTTCAACGCCTGAGCCTGCACTTGTACAACCTCTTGTGCGGAAGCCAATCTCCAATAAGCTGCTTCTGCTTCGACAAGAAATCCACGCGTTTGCGCATCAGCCCCAAAACGTTCTGCAAGATTTTGTTGTCGGGTCAGATCTTCATTGGCGCGAGAGGAACGACCAAAACCATTCGCCCACAAGGGCATACTTAATTCTAAGGTTGGAGTCGCATTCCAAAAGCTGTTCGGAACACCGGCAGGAAGAGTCGCCCCTTCCACCTCCGTTCTATCCATGGCGTAAGAAAGTTTGGTCTGCAGACCAAAGCTAAACTCTTGAGAAAGCCCTAAAGAATAGTTTTGCAATTTGAGGCGATCGTAAGTGATCGTCGATGCAAAAGGCTCTTTCCCATCGTGCCCGATTCGCGCTTCAGCAAAAAATCGGGGCGTAAAAAACAGATCCGCCTCCCGAGATTTTAAGCTGGCTGCTTCGGCCTGCTCACTCGTTGATTTGTACCCCAAGCTCTCCTGCTTCACCTGCTCTAAATAGTCATTAAGACTAAGTGCCGAAGCACTTTGTCCCGCAAGAAGAGCCGCTACTATCACGGCAAAACTGCCCACTTTCAGCATATCCATTTTCTTCATAGGATTAACTCCGTTAAGTAATCGCTTACATACTTAATCTATTGCAGGATCCTTAAGTATGCAATCAATTACTTTCTTGCTGTCTCACCTACCTTATGATACATTATGTAAAAATAAGGCATTTCAGGTAGTTATATTCATTCTCAGGAGGTTTTCATGACGGAAACATCTCATACAAAAACCCAAAAAGATGATAGCAATGCTCATATTAAGGGTAAAAAGAGAGATCGGTCCGCCTCCGAAGAGCGCCTCATCAATGCGGGCCGCGAGATCTTTTCAAAGCATGGTTTTGATGGTGCCACCACACGGATGATTGCCAAAAAGGCCGACGTGAATGAGTCCCTGATCGCGCGCTACTTCGAAGGCAAAGAGGGTTTACTTATTGCCATCATTGAAAAGTTCCTTGAGGAAACCAACCATCTTGAACTCCCCTATCCACCACAAAAAACTTTGGGTGATGAGTTGGAGGCCTACGTCCTTCAGCGCTTGGAATATGGCTGTGGCCATGAGGACTTTGCCAAGATTATTTTTGTTCAAGCCCTCGTGAATAAACAGTTCAAAAAGCGCGTCCGAGAGACCGTGCCTCTGCAATTAGATGAGCGCCTTGTGAATCGCGTGCAAGCTTTGGCGGATCAGAACAAACTGCAACCCAACGCCAATGTTTTGGAGCTGTGTCAGGACTTGGACATCTATATGGACGGCATCTTCTTCTTTGAGCGTATTCTGCACGAGTCTTCCAACGAAGAGCTGATTGCGCAAACCATGCGCTTTGCGCGGAAGTACGCAAAGCTCTATGAAAAAAACTAAGCGAATTTCTAAATCTTAGAAGGTGAATCGTCCGCGAAGATTCCAGACGCCATTTTTATTTATAATCTTAAAGATATTTATTTGATTTTGAAAATCAATCATTTCGTCCAGACACCGGGCCGGATTCTCGATCCGCCAGGTGGAGACATTGAGAAAACCTTGCCCCTCTCAAGAAGACTCTCTCACAGGGAGCAAGGGAATAATATTATGCCTGGATGCGTTTATTCGAAGTTAGGAAGATCGACGATCACGCCGCCACCAGTATCAGGTGTACTGACCGGAGCGCTGGGTTGAGTTTGCTGTTGCTGTTGTTCTTGGCGCTTACGCTCTTCTTCTTTTTTACGAGCCTCTTCGTCTTTCTTCTTTTGTTCAGCTTGTTGTTGCTGACGACGTTGCTCTTCTTGGCGACGAAGTTCTTCTTGTCTTTTCGCTTCCGCTGCACGTTTTTCGGCTTCAATGCGTTTTTGTTCTGCTTCTCGGCGCGCTTTGACTGCGGGGTCGAACTGCTCTAAGCAAATTCTTGCCGCATCAATGCCGGATTTGCCGCGGGTTTGATATTGATTGATAACACATGACTTCAGTTGATCTTTTTCGACGTTAGAACAGACTCGCACACCGTCTGCTGACATTGAATTATTAGAAACATAAAGGCCGCCACGGAAATAAAGATCGATGGCGCAATTGGCTTCCGCCGTATTACGAGCGGTGGCACAGGCTTGACCTGCCAACTGAACATATTGATGACCTATCTCTTGCGCGATGGAGATAGTACATCTTTGAAACTCGCGATCAGTTCGACCGTAAGAACAAGCCGCATCTGTTGATGAAGAAAAGGTGCTCAGGCTTTGGTAGAGAGAATCAGAACAATCCTCCACACTAATACCGCGAGACACGGGCTGACTTGGAGAGGGGGTGTTGTTCCCTTTAATAATCCACGCTTGCGAAACGCTGGAAAAAGTCAGAGCCGCTAATGTTAGTGCAAAAACCTTCTTCATAAAAACCTCGGGCTAAAATAAACCCGGAGTGGGAAGAGAGAGAAAACCACTCCGGGCTGCTAGTAAATTACTTCATCGGTTTTGTGTGAACCGCGAACTTTTCAAACTCACCGTACTCATGGAGTTTGTTATAAAGAGTCTTGATCGTAATACCCAAGTTGTTCGCCGCTTGAGTCTTATTGCCACCGAAATGAGCCAAAGCTTTCAAGATGTAACGCTTTTCAAGCTCGTGCAAAGTCATTTGCGGATCGTAATCAATAATATCTTTTTCCTGTTCGCCGTTACGAATGTTCTCAGGAACATCGTTGAGCATGATCATGTGGCCTTCAGACAAGATCTGAAGTCTTTCGCACACGTTTTGAAGCTCACGGATATTTCCTGGCCAGTCATAACGAGTCAACGCCTTCATCGCATCTTCACTTACAGAACGACCACGGTTCAAATAAGCATGCTGAGAATTATTCAAGAAATGGTTGATCAGAGCCGGGATGTCCTCTTTACGACGACGAAGAGGAGGTGCACTGACTACGATCGTATTGATACGATAGAAAAGGTCCTCACGGAAGTTACCGCGAACCACTTCTTGATCCAATTCTCTGTTTGTCGCGCAGATCAAACGGATATCAACTTTAATAGGGTCTTTACCACCGACACGATAAACTTCGCCTTCTTGAATGAAGCGAAGAAGTTTGGCTTGAATCGCGGGGTCCAACTCACCGATTTCATCAAGGAACAATGTTCCACCGTTAGCGGCTTCAGCTAAACCGATTTTGCGAGTGTAAGCACCTGTGAATGAACCTTTCTCATGACCGAAAAGCTCGGACTCAAGAAGTGTTTCACGAAGAGCTCCGCAGTTGATAGCGACAAAAGGCTTGTTCTTACGGCCTGAACGCTCATGGATAGAACGCGCGATCAACTCCTTACCAGTGCCCGACTCACCCAGAACCAAGATGTTCGCGTTTGAGGGAGCTACGCGATCAATCATCTTCATCAAGCTTCCCATCACTTCGGATTGGTAGACGATGGTCTTGTTTTCAACCACTTTGGAAGTTTGATTTGTGTTCCACATAACTTGGTTTGCATTCTGAGAAGAGGGCAAAACAGTCGTTGAGTTGTTTTCGTTCATGGGCTCCACCTTTCGGTAAACGTGCTTTATTAAACTTGGGTGGGCGTCTCAGATTGATTATCTCAACATGATACGCCGCGACAACGCATTGAGTTATAACTTTGGTCGTGTAAGTTTTGCAAGAAAAATTTTGCATGGCGTTAAATTATTTTTAGGGTTCAGGGACGAATCTATAAGGTTTTGGGTTATGAGTCGGGCTTTTAAGCTTACCGAAAATATAGATAAGTATTTGAAATACATGGCTTTTGTTAAGTCGGCCTCACCCTTAACAATCAAACACTACACCCTCGATTTAAAACAGGCTTTTGATTGCGATAAATTCTCACATCCAAAAGTGCTTAGTGAACTCGAACTCTTGGCCACGGCCCGGGCGGCCTTTAATCAATGGGCGCACCTCTCCTTGGCCTCCCGCAACCGCAAGGCCGCTACTTTAAAAAGCTTCTTTTCCTGGGCCTTCGACGAGGGGCTGACAGAAAAAGACCTGTCACTTCAGATCACTTGCCCCAAAGTTCCTAAAAAGCTTCCCCACTTTCTCAGTGTGGATGAGGCACTGGCCGTCCTTAAAAGTTTCGATTCGCATAAGGACCTCTCCTTAAAGGACAAAGTCCTGTTCCTTCTCCTTTATGGCGGAGGCCTTCGTGTGAGCGAGGCGTGCAATCTTAAGTGGAGCGACATTCAAGCGGCTCAAAAAGTTTTGCGCGTGAAAGGAAAGGGCTCGAAAGAACGAGTCGTGGCTCTTCCCACACTGACCCTTGAAGTCTTGCTTCGTTGGAAAAAAGAGAGCTCCTTTAATGAATATGTTTTTGGGGAAAAGGCTCTGAACCCACGCACGGCTTATGAGATGGTTCGACAAAGTGGGCTTCGCGCGGGCTTATTAAAACCTCTTCACCCACACGCCCTCCGCCACAGCTTTGCAACGCACTTACTATCAAGTGGCGCCAACCTAAGAACCCTTCAAGAACTACTGGGACATGAAAGCCTTCAAGCGACGGAAAAGTACACTCATCTGGGTGTTGACCAACTGGCACGCACGATGGAGAAACTTCACCCTTTGGGAAAAGGCAAATAGCGCCCTCTACTTGGCAGCCTTCTCTTCATTTGAATGCTTAAGACGTGTCGACAACGTCTTGACCAACGCTTTGGACCACGCGGGTTTTGAGAACAGGACTTTATCAAGACAATCATTTGGAATCTCGATCAGCTCGCACTCCGTCAAGCTCATGACATTTGCGGAACGAGTTTCGCCATTAATATAGGCCATCTCCCCAACAAACTCGCCTGGCTTAATTTCCCCGAGCAAAACTTCCATTTCACCTTCTTGTTTGTAGGCCTTCAGAAGACCTCTTTTAACTAGAAAAACAGAGTTGGCTTTTTCACCCGCACGCATCAGCAGTTCATTCGCGGTTAAAAAGCGCAGGCGATACCCAGAAATATCACCATGAGCAATCCAATTCATCGCTCGGGTCAAATGTTCCAAAAAGGTTTTCTGATCCGTCGGACGAGTTAAAAAATGGACCTGCCCCGTCACCACCTCATCAACAAAGTGTTCCGTATCAGGCAACGGCGAAACAATAATCACGGCAATTTTTTCTTTTTTGCGAATTAACTTTTCCGCGATATCTAAAGCCGCCACTTTTTGAATGTCGGAATCCAAAATGACGACATGAGGAGGCACGTTCTCAGACTTAAAGAGAGTTTCCATCCCATCGCTTGCCGTAAAGATTGTTGCTCCCAGAACATGGTTCTCAACAATCTTCGCCATGGAAGCCGCTTCGTCAGATTTACTTGAAGCAATCAAAAAGACTCGTTTACTTTCCAGCTCCGCCATTGAGTTCAAT
>JAHRXB010000273.1 GCA_019104905.1 Bdellovibrio sp. | reverse complement strand
TACAATAAGGACCCTGATAAAGTTGAGCTTCAGCCAGGCATTGAGGACTTGATCTCTCGGGCGCATCAGAAAGGCTATTGGGTGGCCTTGGTGACCAATCAGTCAGGCTTAGGGCGTGGCTGGATTTCTTGGGCGGAGTATCAGGCGGTTCATCAAAAAATGTTGGCTCTTTTGGCGGAAAAGTCTTGCTGGATTGACGAGTGTGTTTGGTCATTTTTTATAGACCAAGAGGCGACTCCTGCAGGGCGCTTAATGGCGAGTTTGCGCAAGCCCCGTACGGGAATGTTTCAGCTCGTGAATTCTAAAATCAAAGTGAATATGGCAAGATCGGTGATGGTCGGTGACAGTGCTTCGGATCTTATTGCGGCCGAGGGGGCTGGCGTGGGCAGTCTATATTTGCTCTCCTCGGAAAAGCTCAGTAAGGAGCAGAGTACTTTAGCGGACTATCAGAAGGACCATCCTTCGTTTCAGTTTGAAGTTCGGTCCGATTTGAAATCCGTGATTCTTTAGTTCATATCTTCGATTTTTGTGGTCTCGACGCGGTCCTTGCGGCGAAGGTAAAAGAAAGCTCCCAGAAGGCTCACAAGGAAGACACCGACTTGTTGGGCGGTGATCACCGTGGGGCCTAAATCTGACGAGTGACCTGTGTAGAGATTGAATAAGAAGTAAAAAGCAGCTTGTCCGACGCCGACTCCCGCTGGGGAGATGGGGATCGCCGTGGCCATAAAGCCAAGAGGTGCTACAAGGAAATAGGTCTTAAGTGAAACATCTGTGAAGCCGGCCATGTATCCAGCAAGATAAAGGAAGATAATGGAGCTCGTTTGCGCCACAAGGCTGATGAGGATCACAGCAAAAAATCTTTTCCCGTCTTTTCCATAGATGTGCATGCTCTCATAGAGCTTCATGAATTTCGCAGAGAGGGGAAGTTTCGCGATAACTCTTTTTAAGACGCCCGCATCGTAGACTTTTTGCGAAAAAACTAAAGAGAGAGCGACCACAAAGACGAGGAAGAGACTCGTAATGAACCAAAATAAGGTCATGAGGGCGGGGGTTTTCACGATATGTTGTAGATCGTAAAGCATCACAACGAGCGCCATAAGCACCATCGCGAAAAGTCCTAGGACGCGATCCATGAGGACACTGGTGACGCCGATAACTTTGCTGCCGGGGTTCTCTCGGGTGAAGTAATAGGCCTTGATGACGTCGCCGCCGACCCCCCCAGGCATCGCAAAATTAAAGAAGCTTCCAATGAGGCTTAGTTTGAAGACGGGCCACGAGTGAACCGATAGCTTTTGGGAGCGAATTAATATCCGCCAGCGTTCACTTGCAAAAAAGAGACTGAGAGAAATTAAAAATAAAGCTAAAGAAGCGGCCCCAGGACTGAGAAGATTTTTGAGGGCGGCAAAGTTTAATTTTCCAGATTGGATCAGCCAGTAAATGATGCCTGCAGAAAACAGGATCTTGGAAGACTGAACCAGGAGCTTTTTTGTATGCTTAACCATGGTTCAGTCTTACTTGAATTTAACTAGGAACTCTACTTAGAAATGAGTTGTCCAGATTTTTTTAAGATTTGTCAGGACAGCCTCAAGGTTTTTAAGTGGTAAAGATGTCGGACCATCGCACAGAGCCTTTTCAGGGTTGGGATGAGTCTCTAGGAAGATTCCATCCACTCCCACCGCCATTGCGGCGCGGGCCAAGGGCCACACCATTTCACCACGTCCGCCACTGCTTTCACCGGTGGCTCCAGGAAGTTGAGTGGAATGAGTGCAATCCATGATTACGGGGAAGCCCAAACGGCGCATTTCTACGAGCCCTGTCATGTCGTTGATAAGACGGTTGTAGCCAAAGGTCGTTCCGCGTTCACACAAGAGGATTTTATCGTTGCCGGCATTCACAGCTTTTTGCGCAATAGCCTTCATGTCCCAAGGAGCCAAGAACTGACCCTTCTTGATGTGGATGACCTTGCCTGTTTTGGCCGTCTCAACCAAAAGATCGGTTTGGCGAGAAAGGAAAGCGGGGATTTGTAGAACGTCGGCCACTTCGGCGGTTTCTTTCACCTGAATAGTTTCATGAACGTCGGTTAAAAGAGCGCAGCCCAGTTCCCCTTTGATTTTCTCAAGACTTTTAAGAGCTGAGTTCGCGCCAGGGCCGCGGAAGCTCGCAGCGCTTTGGCGATTGGCTTTATCGAAGGAGCATTTGAGGATCCAGGGAATGCCCAATGCTTTAGTAATTTTTTGAATCTCTTTGCCAGTTTCTAAAACCATGCCTTCGTCTTCGATAATGTCGGGACCCGCGAAAAGAACAAAGTTTTTTCCGTCTCCCCAAGTGATGGTTTCATTTGCTGTCTTGAGGACAACCGGTTTTGCGAGAGGACCAAATCCTGTGTTCATTAGAAAGCCCCTTTGACTGCGGCAATAATCTTATCTTGGGTTGCATTGTCCATATCAGGATACATTGGCAAGCTGATCACATGCTCGGCAGCCCAACGAGCCATTGGCAATTCCTGCTTGGGATCTGCTGTATGCTCTTTGTACCAAGGTTGATCTGGCATAATGCGAGGGTAGTGCACGGAAGTGGGTACACCCGCTTCGGACATCTTCTTTTGGAATCCCGCACGATCCTTCACTGTGAGAGTGTATTGAGCCCATGCAGATTTGCAGGTGGATTCTACGAATGGTGTGCTGAAGCCATCGGCCTTAATAGAAGAAAAAGCATCATTGTAGCGATCTGCCACGCGTTGACGTTGGTCTAGTTCCCAATCGTATCTTTCCATCTTTGCCAAGAGGATCGCACATTGGATTGTGTCGAGGCGGCCATTGATTCCAAGGCGAGTGTGATAGTAGCGCGACTCAGAGCCGTGTTCGCGGATTTCTTTTACGATTTTGTAGAGATTGTCATCGTTAGTGAAGATGGCTCCGCCATCGCCGTAGCAGCCCAGGGGTTTTGCTGGGAAGAAGCTTGTGCCAGTTGCTGTCGTTAAGCTGCCGCTGCGCTGGTCTTTGTAGCGAGCACCGAAGCTTTGTGCTGCGTCTTCGATAACATGAAGCCCGTGTTTTTTTGCGATGGCGTTGATTTTGTCCATGTCAGGCATTTGGCCGTACAAGGAAACGGGCATGATCGCTTTAGTGCGAGGAGTGATGGCGGCCTCAATCTTGTTGATATCGATATTGAAGGTCTTCGGATCAATGTCGACATAAACGGGTTTTGCTCCCGCAAGAACGATAACCTCTGCCGTTGCGATAAAAGAGAAAGCCGTGGTAATGACCTCGTCGCCTTGACCGATGCCCAGGGCCATTAAGGGAACCCAAAGGGCGTCGGTTCCGTTGGCGATTGTGAGACAATGTTTTGTGCCAACGTATTTTGCCAAGGTTTGTTCAAGCTCAACAACTTCCGGTCCGTTGACATAGGCGCCATGATCTAGAACTTTTTGAATGCGTGAATCAATGGATGGTTTCAAAGCTTTGTACTGGGCTTTGAGGTCAATAAAAGGAATAGACATAAAAGGCCTCCAAATTTGAATATTTACGACAAAAAAAGTATCCTCTTCTTCGAAGGAAATGTCTATCAGGACAAGGATTTAGGACTTTGGGTCGAGAGCTTTTTAAAGACTGTGGTGAAAGTGCCACGCGATCTGTTTACAAAAGGCCTCAGTTTTTTGACGAAATGGGCCATGGTGTGACTATAATTACGCACTCCCGGGGTTTGATGATATAAATTATGAACTTAGTTCGGAGGTCGCTTTGATACCGGTAGTACTGTCAGGAGGAAGTGGGACGCGTCTTTGGCCCGTTTCTCGGCAACATATGCCTAAACAATTTTGTGATATTTTTGGTCAGCCGTTGCAGACTTCGACCCTGCAAAGATGTATGAAGATGGGCTCTCCTTGGATTGTGACTTCTCAGGCATTGCAGACATTGACGGAGCTGAACCTTAAGCAGAATAAGGCAGAGGGCGTGCGGGTTGTTTATGAACCCGTGGGGAAAAACACAGCACCCGCCATTGCAGCTTTATGTAAACTTCTAGAGGCTCAAGGAAAAGGTCATGAGGTGGTGGGAATTTTTCCTTCTGATCATCTTATCACTAAAGAAGAGGCATTTTTAAAAGTTGTCGAGTTTGCGAAAGCTGTGGCCGCAGAAAATCGTGTTGTGACACTGGGGATTACACCCTCCTATCCAGAGACTGGGTATGGATATATTCAAACTCGCGCAGTCAGCATTAAAGAGCAAGGTCCGCTACGAGCTTATTCGGTTGTTAAGTTTCATGAAAAACCAGATTTGCAGAAGGCCAAAGAGTTTATTGCTCAAGGCAGTTTCAGTTGGAATGCAGGTATTTTTGTTTTTAAAGTGAGTCACATGGTGAGTCTTTTTGAAAAGCATCAGCCCGAGTTGTGGCGGCAGCTTTCTACTTTGAAGGCGGACTCGTCGAATCTTGAGGAAGTTTACTCGAAAGTTCAAAGCATTTCGATCGACTATGCCATCATGGAAAAACTTAATGGCGATGAACTGGCCTGCATTCCGACGGATTGTGGTTGGAGTGATGTCGGATCGTGGGATGCGGTGGCCTCGTTGCAAGAAGGCCATGACGTTCTCAACATCAAAGGGAGTGACAACTTTGTTTTTGGAGATTCCCAGAAACATTACTCGATGATTGGCATGGAAGATGTGATTGTTGTCGACACTAAAGATGCCATGATGTTAGTGAAAAAGGGGCAATCTCAAGATGTTCGTCATGTGGTGGAGGCCTTAAGTCAGCAAAAGTCTTCGCTGGTGAAGGAACATGTCTATGAGTATCGTCCGTGGGGATATTTTGAGATTATTAAAGATACGGAGCACTTTAAATCCAAAATGATTCGGGTGAATCCTCATTCGCAGATTTCATATCAGTCTCACGCGAAGCGGGAAGAGCATTGGACCATCACTCGAGGCTCTGGAGAAGTGGTTCTAAATGACCAGGTGATTCCCGTGAAGGCGGGAAGTCATGTGCATATTCCGTTGGGCGCAAAACATCGTATTCGCAATAATACGGAAGCTCTTTTGGAGTTTATAGAAGTTCAACTTGGATCTTATTTTGGTGAAGACGATATCGTCAGATACGAAGACGACTATCGGAGAGCGTAAAAAAAGGGACTAAGTCCCTTTTTTTATTTTTGGTTTTTGCGAAGAGATTCTTCTTCTTCGGGTAAGTCGACATCCACTTCTTCTTTATCTGTTTTGACTTCTTGAAGAGTTGGGCTCTTGGTAGCCGTCGCGCTGAGATCAGCATGGTAGGCATAGAGAACGCCACCGTCTTTGAAGTTGGTGATCATTTTGCGAATGATTCCAGGGGCGACCGCCGGGCATCCCCAGCTTCGTCCAAGGCGACCTTGAGCTTTCACAAAATCCTCGGAGACATAACTGGCTGCGTGGACGACGATGTCTCGTTCCGCGGCCTTGTCATTAGAGGGTTCCAGTCCATATAGATTTAAAGATTCCCCGTGTTGACCGTAGTAAGTATTGCCCCCCAGGTAGAGTCCGAGGGATGACATCTTCGATCCATCAATATTTGAGAACTTAGCGGCGATGTTGACGCCAGAGCCTTTGCCGTGGGCTACGAAATGTTTGGAGACGACTCCGGTCTTCAGATTTAAAACAAACAGACGACGTTCGCTGGAGGGTTTCGAAAAATCAATGATGGCGGCTGTTTCATCTTTGATGGTGATCTCGCGGTCGGCCATAAAAGCGTTGCTTTTTCCTCGGACCTTGGATTTGACGAGAACGGTTTTTCCTTTGTTAATGTCGAGGAATTCGAAAGTTCTTTGTAGGGCAGCTTCCGGGACGCCTTGCTTTATGAACATATCGTAAAGCCGTTCTTCATTGATTTTCACATCATAGAGACTTCCCGCAAAGCTCTGCAGGCTGAAGAGGGTTAGAGTAAGCAAGCTGAGCAGCTTAATCATGGTAGGTTCCTTTTAACGCAATTTACGTCCAATTAGAGTTCATCCGTTCGGAGGATATACAAGGTGTATGCCATCTGGTTTGGGGTTTATTGCCGTTACACGAACGGTCTTGGCGAAGAAAGTGACGTCAAAGGGCGCTTTGTCCAAAAGTTTGTCACCGGGATGTTCCAGCATGTGGTATCTGACAAATAGGTACTTCAATATTAAGGGTTCGAAATCTAGGTTGTTTCTTTTTAATTGAGCTCGGCTGTTTTCATGTTGATTGTCTGAGTTTCAAAAAGTTAGGTTCTTTTGTCGGAAAGTTCTTAGAGCGGCTCTTGCAGACTCCTTCGGGGGGACGAATTTGACGGTGAAATTCGTAGTTCTCATTCGAGAACTGCCTTAGCGAGGAATGTGTTTTTGAATTAAACTGGTGAAAAGACGGTGACGTTTTTTCATCGCGTTTCTACTTTTTCTATTCGTGAGAATCAGAGAGTGTAGTGCCTTAGTAGTTTTAATATTTTGATGTCGCAAGCAGACAATTAAAAGACTGAAAATTACGACCTTCAAACTTTCAAAAGAAAAACAACTCGACTAATCCTACCTCGGTCAACCAACAAAAAAGGTTATGGAGGAAAAATGAATTTCAAAATAAAGAAATCCGTCCTCGCGATGGGTATCTCGCTTATTGCGAATCCCTCTTGGTCACAGGTGTCTAATCACGTCTATGATCAGAGTGCGACGGATAAAAAAATTGCTTCGAAATATTCTGGTGAAAAAACGGGGAAGGTGAGTGTTCCTGTTGGATCGTTCGTTACCTTTGGATCTAGTCCGAAGCCGGGCGAAAATAACGGCGGCGGCAAAGGCCCACAGGAAAATAACAACAATGGTGGCAACAAAGGCGACCATGGCGGCAGTTCGAATAATGGTGGCGGAACGGGCCATGGAGGTAGTTCGAATAACGGCAATAATGGTAATGGCGGGCCTAAGGGAGATAATAACGGCGGTGGCAAAGACGACCACGGCGGTGGCAAAGATGACCATGGTGGCGGTAAAGACGATCACGGCGGTGGAAAAGATGACCACGGTGATGGTAAGGACGATCATGACGACCATGATGATCACGACGATAACGATGATCACGACGATCATGACGATCATGATGGCGAATGCCGAAGAACAGATAAGCATTGCCAAGACGATGGCGATACACCAGATGATGACTTCGAAGAAGAAGAGAAAAAGGAACTTAAGAGAAAGCTTAAGCCTGTTTTCTATCTCAGCTTCGACTATGGTTCGTACATCGTGAACTTGACGCCTCAATTCCGAGATGTTCAACCGAAGTCTTCATTGGTGAAGTATGATTACAAACCAATGGCCTCTTCAGACTCATTAGTCTATGGCGACTTCCGTGACGGTTTCCAAAAAACTGTTTATGGAAATATCGAAGTCGGCTTGGGTGCAGAAGTCCAATTCTGGTATGACAATGCCAAGGGACTTGCGGATCACTTCTGGGCTTATGTGGGAGTTCTACCTATTGTTGGCAAAGATACAGAGTCTACTCGCTATGTGAGCACTTTGGATAAAGCTTATGCCATGGGCGGACGTTGGGAAGTTCCTAAGTCAGCGTCAGATCTTGATCGCTGGGACGCGGGTGACAGTATTACCTATCTTGGACAAGGTGGCGTTATTTTCTCAGCGGGAGCTGGGTTCGGTCCTGTTGGAGCTGGAGTTGCAAAGTTTGCCGGTGGTACTTGGGAAACATACGTAGAAAAAGTCGGCGCGGACAAGGCTTATGTCAAAATGAGCCGTGGAAAGCTAAATAGCTTCTCTGTGTTCACAGATATTTCAATCATTAATCTTTCTTTGAGTGAGTTCAGATTCGCTGACGATGGATTTTCTTTTGTCTTTGATTTGACCACCGAAGTTGGCCGTAAGGCTTATGAAGATATGATTCGTGGTAACGTTCTAGCCTCTGAAAACTTCGCCAGCGCAAAACCTGCGAATTTGGTGGAGCGAGCGCCTGTTATTAAAGTTGAAACATTTAGATCGGTTTCCACAGGAAGAATTGCTAGCAAGTCGCTTTCGATTCCAATTATTTGGGATAAAACTTACAGCAAAGGACGTATCAATTCATATACAACGTCAGATATGCACGTAGATCGCAATACGGCTCGCGCTTACTATGGAATCTTCTCTGAATCAGAAGACTCTCGTTTCTGGACAAGACATAAAGAAAAAGAATTTATGTTCTACGGAGCGAAGTACTCTGTTGAAAACTGGGATAGCAAAGCTCGCATGGATAGCATGTTCGGAACGTACAGCTATACATTCAAGCACGAGAAGAGTAACGGCTATCGCCTTAGAGCCGGTATCAAAGAACTTGTGAAGAAAACAGGTTTGGATACTTTGATGGTGGGTATTCCAGAAAAAGATTTGGGTTACACGGGCATTGAGTTTAACGTGAACTTTGATGATCAGAACACGATGAGACTGATGGCTGCAGCTCAAAAAATGACACAGGATCAGTTTATCGATATGTCAACAGATCAGGTGTATCCGTACTTCAAAGAAATGAATGATCCTTATGACTATTGCATGGTGGCTGATGATGGTGGATCTTGTGCCTCTATGGTGGGTCGACGCACAGCCAATGCTGCAAGCAAAATGTACTTCGCCCTAAAGGATATGTATAAAAATATGAATACAGATCCTAAGGCATTTGCAGTCGCTTACGGCCAGTTCGGAGAAGGAATGGCTGAAAATCTCTTCACATTCAGAACCGCTATGAAGCTGGCAGGTCCTGGCGTGAGTGTTGATTACCTCATCGAGGGTACGTATATTTCAATGTACTTCCGTGAGTGGACCGTCAACGGACAAGGTCTCTGGTCTCCATCTTTGGAAAGACCTATGTACAAGGGACTTCCATTCAACCCAGCGACTCGTCATTCACGAGTGCGTGGTATGATTATTGGTAACTCTGGTGCCAATAAAGTGCCGCATATGAAAAACGTGGCGTTCTAATTATATAAAGAGCGCATAAAAGAAAAGCCGCTGATGGAGATGTCAGCGGCTTTTTCATTTTGAAGGTGGTACTCAAAGTGAACTTTCGTAAAGAAGGTTCTCAGTGATCAGATCGGCCACGAGGAAGGCCAGACGTCGTGCGTGGCGCTCCCACTCTTCGGGGGCCGCTTTGGCCAGTTGGGATATTATATTTTGTAGCGTTGTCCATTTTTCGACAAAACCGACAACCGAATCTTTCATGGCAGCGCAGTTGCGGAAATGCTCTAGCAGGATAGGTAATGCTTGCTCTTTTTCAAACGCTCGCAGCATGTCTAAGGAAAGAACATTGGTTGTTCCTTCCCAGATCGAAAAGACTTGACCGTCTCTGAGAAGACGAGGAATTCCGGTGTCCTCCACGTAGCCCGCTCCGCCGAAGATTTCGACGACTTCGCTAGAGATTTCGACGGCCTTTTTTCCGGTATAAAGTTTTAGAATCGGTGTCAGAGTTCTGAGAAGAATTCTTTCCGAGGCGGAGATCTCGCCCACTTCTTCTTGTCCTAAGAGTTTTGTGACAAAAAAGCAGAAGACCAAAGAGCGACGGAAGTCTTCTTCGAGTGATCTGAGAGTTTCTTGGTGTAATGGGTGTTCTATCAAGGTTTTGCCAAAGGCCGTTCTTTTTCGCGAATAGTCCGTGGCTAAATCCAAGGCGCGGCGCATATGCCCGGTGGCACAGATGGAATTATAGATGCGAGTGATATTCAAAACGCTGACGATTTTCTTTATTCCATCGCCTTCTCCACCAATGATTCGTGCTGGGGTTCCGAGTAAGCTGAGCTCTGCGGTGGGAAGAGCCTTGGTTCCTAATTTATCCTTGAGGCGATGGATTTGAATATTGTTGAGTTGTCCCTGGTTATTGCGTAGCTCGAGATAGAAGAGGCTTAAGCCTCGAGAGCCTGCAGGGGCTCCGTCGGGGCGAGCTAAAGTCAGGGCCACCTGAGAGGTTGTTGCAGACGTGAACCACTTGGTGCCGTGAAGAGAATGGGTCGCCGAAAAGGGGCTGCTTCCTGAGAAGGGATGCCCGTCGGTGGCCGTTCCGCTGACGTCGGATCCTCCCGAGCGCTCGGTCATCCATTGCCCCGCAGTCCAGAAATGGCGTGGGTCTCGGGTCACCAGGTGAGGCAGGGCTCTTTCTTTGAGATCTTGCCCCGCATAGAGCTCCAGGGCCCTAGCAGCCCCATCCGTCATGGCCAGGGGGCACGAGTAGATCGCCGAGCTGGGCGAGTACAGATAAAGAAGCGCCATTTGGTAGACTCGAGAAAACGCTCCGAATTTTCTCTCGTAGGCCGTCGCGACGATGCCCTCCTCGGCGGCGACCCGGTCAAGATGCTTCCATCCTTCGCAAGTTTTGATCTCGTCAATACGGCGCCCCCAGGGATCAAAGGGAATATGCTGGGGAGGGTGGGCCTCGGCGTCTTGAGCCCAGAGAAGCATGTCGGTGGCGGCTCTTTCTCCGAGATGATCCAGGTGAGGCAGGGCCTCTTTTTGAACCTCCGGGGGCAGATTCTTTTTTAAAAACTTTTGAAGTGTTTCATCCGAACGATACGTATTGGTGAGGCCGGGGCCTTCTTGATAAAAGTTTTTCATACCTTCAAGTTTAGGCTTTCAGAGGGAGGCGTACAACAAGATGTCCTGACGCCTGTCTTTTTTTAAAAAATGGTTGCTGTTTTGTAAGGTCCTATCTATAAGAGCCCCTTATTTTAAGGAGGGGCTGTGTCCCGTTTAGTTTTAGTTATCAGCATGATGGCCTTGGTATCTTGTGGCTTTAAATCAAACCCCACCGTGGAATCCAAAAGCGGAACCGGTATTATTGGCGGTACTTTGGTGGCCGAAAAAGCCCCCATCGCTTCTGGTATCGTGAGCGTGTATGATGTTGCGGACAACGCGATTTGCACAGGCTCAATCATTGCCGAGAATTTTATTTTAACAGCAGCTCATTGTGTGCAAACGAAAGCTTCAAAATTGAAGGTTGTTTTTGGTTTGGATGTTGATGCGACCATGGCCATTCGCGAACCCGACGTTCAGCAAGTTTATGTTCGTCGCGTGCTTGATATCAAAGTTCATCCTTCTTACAAACCTGAAGAGCAAGAGGATAAGCAGACAGACTGGGGTGATATTGCGATCATCAAGTTTTCAGGTACCTTGCCTCCGGGGTACAAACC
>JAHRXB010000262.1 GCA_019104905.1 Bdellovibrio sp. | reverse complement strand
GATTGCTGCGCATAAGATTGTGCAAAGTTTTTGTAGTATACAGAACCTGATACATATCCAGTGCCTTGTGCATCACCTTGGTTTACGTAGTTATCGATCACCAACACGATCGCACCGTAAGCATCCTGAAAGAAAGCTGTGAAGTAGTACTGGTTGTTGATGATAAACCATCTGTTAAACTCTGCTTCCATCAAACCCGCATCTTTCAGCTTATAGATATCTTGGTTTGTTCCAGAACCGGCCTCAAACTTACCTTCATATTGGTAGCCAGTATCCACATAAGAAAGCTTTACGGAGCCAGCGTAACGACCGTTACCTGCACTTTGTAAATCAACAGTGATCTTAAAGTCGGAAGGATTGTTCAAAGGGTGCATCGCCACGTAAGAGTTGAACTCTGAGATCGATACAGGAACAAAAGTCGCTGTCTTACTAGATGTTGAAGTTGATGAGGAAGTGCTAGTTCCATCTGGAGAGCCTGGAATTCCACCGCTCACTACAGTTGTAGTGGAATTGGCTTGCAACTCTGTATTCTTCGCACAGCCCACTCCCACAAGGGAGAATGCCGCCAGAAGGTAGATCAGTTTTGAGTTGAATGCTTTCATATCAGCCTCTCTTAAAAGGTTCGGTTTAATAGGAACCTCTTGCCAAGACTTCTTTGCGATGCCTGTGCCAACCAGGAGGGATAAGGCTAAATACATAAAACCATTAAGATTTACATTGATTTCTCAGGCTGAAACAAAGGGGGTTCAGCGTCAAATGTCTGCGGAAGAAGCGCAAAAAGGGCACTCTGTCACATCTTGAGATGCATAAAACTTCGACGATAAACAAAATATTTAAGATTTTTCCTCATCTTACCGAAATGGGAATTGTATCAAAACTATAAAGGAATATGTTTATGACAGTCTCAGCAACAAACGTCTTGATTCTAGGTGCGGTCTTCATGTTCGCGGCTAGAGTTTTTTTGGCGTTCTAAGAAAATAGATCCTCTCAAAACTAAAAAAGGAACTCGTCTGAGCTCCTTTCCGGCATTTCTTTTTTCTTTCTTCTTTCTTCTTAATTTAAAAGCGCTAGTGGATAGTAATGTTTCAGAATCTGTCTGTAGTTCTGACCGCTTTGCCCTAGATAACGACTGCCCCACTGACAAAGACCGACTCCGTGACCATATCCCTGCCCTTGAAAAAGAAAACTTTCCCCAATCTTCTTCATTTCAAACAAAGAACTGCGTAACTCTTGGAAACCCAGCATTTGGCGAAACTCATTAGCGGAAACCATCTTCGTAGGCGCCCCGTTGAAAGCAACACGAACTGCTTTCACCCGATTTTCTGAAGGCACTTTGATCAAATCTAGTCCCGAAATATCTGCGACACGCAAACGACGACTCAACTCATCCTTGCTTAAGGTCAACTTCCAGTGGGCTCGAGGGTTGGTAGGACAAGCGCTATCTACAGCCACTCCGGCATTCACGTTGGTATTCCAAACATTCTTCGCGGTTGTAGTCTTACCTCCACAGTCTGAATGAAAAAACGCTTTTAAAACTTGGCCTTTGTTCGCGTAAAGCTTTACACCCGCAGTTTCACGAACCGCCTGAATTGCTTTTTTGATCAATGGATCCTTTTCATCACCATCAAGAACATGACGAAACACCTGATCCAAGACACTGCTTTCTAAGTGGAAGGGTTGATTCTTACGCTCTTCCATCACGGCCAAAGCATATGAGCGGGCGGCAACAGCTTGAGCTTTTAAAGTCTCCAGAGGCCATGACAGTGGCATTTCACTGGCTAAAACGCCCACGACATATTCATCCAAAGGAACGACCCCAACAACGTCCACCTTATCCTCAGAGTTTACACTTAAAAGAACGCGCGAGGGTAAAGTCTTATCCCCAGAACGAAGATTCTCCCCTTGAATTAACAAATACTTTTCCGAAAAAAGACGCTCAGGATCCTTGTTGTTGATACGTAAGGCCCAAATCTTTTTTCCTTCTCTATCCATCAAACGGACTTCGGCTTCAGTTCCAAAATCCAATGCATTCAAACTTCTTCGCGCATCCCCGGCGGGAATAGACACTTGACGATAGGGCTGATTGAGATTTTGAAAACGAAGACCCAATCCCGTGATCTGGATTTTTTTGGAGCCTTTTAATAAACGCACCCGAACCACTTCCGCCTCAGGCTTGGGGGCCTGGATGGACTGCGCATCGGAAAGAAAACTGACATACACAAAGACGAAACACAAAGATGCCCAAATCAGTTTCACCACCACTCCGTCCGTAGAGATTTCAAAACTGCCAAAAAAACAAAAAGGACAAGGCTTCCTGCCTTGTCCTTCTATTAAACCGCAATCACCTGCGAGGATGAAAGTCTAGTTTTGTTTTCCGTCCCCTAAGAGCGGCTTAATGATGTCTAGCGGCAAAGGGAAGATAATCGTATTGGATTTGTCTCCCGCAATTTCCGTCAGCGTTTGCATATAGGCCAACTGCAACGCCGAAGGAGATCCGGCCAAAGTGATCGAAGCTTCCTGCAACTTCTGCGCTCTTTGCACTTCCCCTTCCGCGCTAATGACTTTAGCACGACGTTCCCGCTCGGCTTCCGCCTCTCGCGCCATCGCCCGTTGCATTTCTTTAGGCAGATCGATCTGCTTCACTTCAACCATGGTCACCTTAATACCCCAGGCTTCCGTGTGTTTATCCAAAATGCCCTGCAACGCTGAGTTGATCTTATCGCGATGAACAAGCACATCGTCCAAAGGATACTGCCCCATCACCGAGCGCAGTGTCGTTTGCGCAAGCTGACTGGTTGCAAAGTAGTAGTCTTCAATTTTTGTGATCGCCTCTAGCGGAGAAACCACCTTGAAGTACACCACGGCATTCACCTGCATACTCACGTTGTCTTTTGTGATCACATCCTGAGGCTGCACATCCATCGCGACCGTGCGCGTGTCGATTTTAATCATGCGCTCCACAAAGGGAATCAACAAAATCAAACCAGGCCCACGAACACCCACGGCTTTCCCTAAACGCAAAACCACGCCTCGTTCCCAGTCATTTAGAATTTTCACCATGGACGTCAGAATGATTCCGCCGAAAACCAATATTGCTATAATAAATTCCATCACTCTCTCCTTATTTCACTTTTTTCACATTTAAGGTCAGACCTTGCCGTGCCGTCACGTGCACTCGGTCTCCGATTTGCAGGGGATCTTCAGAAACGAAGCTCCAGGTTTCTCCCATGATATGAAGCTGTCCCCCATGCCCGGTGCTGTCGATGGCGCTCACCACCCCGTCCTTGCTCATAAGATCTGCATCCGTATCCTGAGTCTTCAACCTGATGGTTCTTAATGCCAAATACCCAACGCCCAAAAGGAAGGCCGCAAGAACTGCCACCACGGAAAAAATCAAAGAGATCGGAAGAGTGTAGCCCGTGGTCTCAGCATCAAAAAGAAAAAGACTTCCCACAAAGACAGACACCAAGCCTCCAATTCCCAATGCTCCAAAACTGGGTAGAAAAACTTCCAATACCAAAAAGGCAATCCCCAAAAGAATCAAAGCCAAACCACCCCAAGCCACTTCCAATTTATGGAAGGCCACCAACGACAATACCAATCCAATTCCGCCAATAACTCCCGGAGCAATCAAACCCGGATGAGTGATCTCCACATACAACAAAGCCAAACTTCCCATAAATAACAAGTAAGCAAACTCGGGGTCAGCGACAAAACTTAAAACCTTATAGCGAAGATCTGGCAGGAATTCTTGAAGGTCGCCAACAACCACCACCGTTTCTTTCTTATCCTCGATAAGAACGGAACGATTCTGAGCTTGCTGTAAAAAATCTTGCTCGTTAGTGGCCAGAATATCCAAAGCTTTCTCTTTGTGAGCCTGCTCACTGCTCAAAGCCTTGGCCTCGGTCACAATCTCTTTGGAAAACTTAAGGCTGCGTCCGCGAAGTTTGGTTACACCTTCAAGCCAACTGACCGTATCGTTAATAAGTTTGTTGCGCAAATCTTCGGGAGTCTTTTCTCCCGTCCCTAAAATCGGAGTGGCGGCTCCAATGTTCGTTGCGGTAACACCCCCATTCACATGACATGCCTGAAGGATGATCGCCCCGGCACTGCCCGCATGTCCTCCACTGGGAGTTATCAAACACAGATAAGGAATGGGGGAAGCCAGAATGCGCTCAACAATCAATCGCGTGCTCTGCAAACTTCCGCCGGGCGTGTTCATACGCACATAGATCGCATTACATTTTTTATCCAAAGCTCTTTTTTCTGCCCGCTCCAGATAGTCCGAGGTCGACGCCGAAATGGCTTCGCTAATGGTCACCGCTACAGTGCAAGATGCTTGTGCGGGTTTCGCATAAAAAACACTGAGACAAAGAAGCAGCCCGAGAAATCTCATAGCGCCAGTTCCTTCATCACTTTTTGCAAATCGTTCCACACCACTTTTTTGGCCCCTGCATCCTCTAAAAGGTAAGCCGGGCTGTATGTTTCAATCCACTTGCCAGGACCTTTAAAAATCAACTCGCCAATATCTTTAGGAAAAGAACTGAAAACCACGACCACTTTCCCTTCACAGTGTTTTGCCAACTCTGAAGGCAACTGCGAACGATCTTCCACGGTGCAATCCAACTCCAGAACTTGAATGTTCTTAAGTTTCATCGCTGATTTCATTTTCACAAACAAATCTTGAACTTCCGGAAGAAAAAGACTTTCTTTGGATTGCGTCAGAATATTGAGAAAGACCAACTCATAATGCTGAAACTCCCCAGGCTCAAAGGGGCCTTGAGGAGTATAAAACTGAGTTCGCACGGTGCTGCCTTCTGATGAGGGCAGCATGACATTTTGGAGTCCGAGGACCTCTTGGAGATACACAATGTAGTCTTTCATGGTCGGGATTTTACCTAGACCTAGAGCTATAGACCATTAAAACCGGCACTAATGCGGCGTTCAAACGCATGTGAAAAGACATTTCTTGTCTCAAGTTGAGACAGAAATCACCGATAAGGAGTCTATCGGTCATTTCAAAGGAGGACCCATGGAAGTTTTCAAATTCAATATCATTCCCACAGAAGAATACAATAAACGCGAAAACTTCCGCACATCGGTAAACAACTGCGACATCTGCGGTGGCGCTCTTGAATTTAGCTATCGTCAAATGGACGACCTCGCTGTTCTTCAAGAAGAATCAAAATGCTCTTGTTGTGATTCCGAAAAAGAGCCGACTCGTCATCGCATCAACTAGAGGGCTGAGCGCAGGCCTTTAGCAAAACCAATCACTGCCAGCCCGATTCCTGCAGTGAAAAGAGCCATGGAGGTATTGCTGGTTTTTGCCATCGCCCCCCAGGTCACAGCCCCTAAGGCCATTCCCGCATAAAAGACCGCTAAAAAAACACCCAACATCGTCGCCTTCAAATTTGATTTCCCGGTGATCTGTCGCGAACTCATGTTCATCAAAGTTGCCAGCACCAACCACCCGGTTCCAGCAAAAAACATCGCCACACACACAAACCAGTAACCGGGCGCATATCCCAGCAAAAGAACTCCGAGGGCGTAAACGATATAAGAACCTGCCAAGGATTTTTGGGTTCGATGCGGCAACATGATTTTTTCAGATAAAAAAGCACTCAGACAGGCCCCGAGTCCCAAGAACCCCAACAAAGAACCATACTGCCAAGAATTCAAACCCAACTCCACTCGCCCGCGCGTGGGATACAAAGCCCACAGTGAGGACGCAAAGAAGGTGACCAAGAAAATTTCCACCCACAACTTCATGTTGTGCAATGAGAACAGTGGAATCCAATCGTCGGGCTTAATCTCGAGCTGCTCCTTCTGCTCGTCAGAGCCCTTCACGGGCCACTTCCAAAAGAAAAGTATCAGACCTAAAAAAGAAAGACTGTTCACGAAAAAAGCGCTGCCGGGCCCGAGGCCGCTAAGTATTCCTCCGCCAAGTGTTGGCCCCACCACTCGCGTGATATTAATCCCCATATAATAAACGAGCACAGCTTGGGCCTGCAGAGGCGTTGGAACTAAATCCGTCAACACCGATTGAAAAGCGGGATTGGTCAGAGCAAAACCAACCCCCATCACAAGAGACAAGGCCAGAAGGCTGAACTCTGTGACCTGATCTTTCCAAACAAGATACGCTAAAAGACCAGCGGCAAAAAACATAAGTCCTTGCGCAAAAAGAAGGATCTTTCGTCGATGCCCTAAGTCTGCCACATACCCAGCAGGGATGCTTAAGAACAAAACCGGCAAACTACTTGTAAAGGATAAAAGCGAAATCACCAAGGGAGAGGTGCTTAAATGAGTCATCACCCAGCTTGCCGCCACATCCTGAATCCAAGTACCTAAATTTGACAGAAAAGCACATATCCAAAAAGACCTATAGACCGAAATTTTTAGCGGAGACCAGACTGATTCCTTCATGACAAGAGGATCATACTACGAAAAAACTTTGCGACCAATTTCTTATTGGGAAAAAATAGAAATTGCTGGAGGTGCTTATGAAGATTCTATTAAGTATTTTCCTCGGAATTTCATTCTGCTTCCCGAACTACGGTGCCGCCGCCCCCATGGAGATTACCACCTCCTCGGATCACCTAAAAACTCAATACGATAAATACTACTACTATGACTTTGGAAATGTCCGGGTGAACTGGAGTGAGTACGCTGACATTTATCTAAAAAATACTGGGAGCCATCCTTTGCATCTTCGTGGTGTGTTCATTCAAGGTTCGGCATTTTGGGCTTGGAGCAACTGTCCTACCTGGCTGAGCCCCGGACAGCGATGCCTGACCCGTGTCGAGTTTAGACCCTGGACAAATGGATACTTCAGTGGACGCCTGCGTTTCGCCTTCCCTGACGGCAATATTTATGTGGATCTTTATGGTTGGGGCGATCGTTGGTGACTATTTAAGGCGGCGAAGAACCTTCTGCAAAAGGGCGTGCGCTTGCTCAACCTTTAAGGCGTAACCTAAAGAAAAATAGAGGACGCCATAGATGGCCAGAGCCACCGCCGCCCGCGCTATCACGTGAAGATGCTCACTTAAACCAAAGCGCACCACCAGCGCACCACAGCCGGCACTGACTATCGCTAAAGGCCACACCTTGACCTGATATTTAAGCGACAAGCCCGTGTGGCCGATTTTCTTATTCAAAGCCTGACGTAAGAAATAAAATTCAAGCCAGCCCGCGATGCCGGCTGCGATCGTTAAGCCCGGGGTTCCCCACTGAGCTTCCAATCCCAACGCTTTTGGAACATAGAAACCAAACAACGCCCCCAAAAGGGTCGCGAAAATCACTCGCACAATAGCAAACTGCAAGGGCGTTTTGGTGTCCTTCAAAGAATAGAATGTTGAAGAGTAAAGCCGCCCCAGAGTCGAAGCCAAAAGGCCCACCGTGTATCCCGCTAAAACCATCCACACAAAGTGAGTATTGTCTTTATTGAATTCTCCCGTCTGAAACACAGCCCCGACAATAAGATCCCCTAACAACACAAAACCTACCACCGAGGGGATAATGAAAAAGGCAATTTGCTCAAGACCGCGATTGAGTCGGTCTTTAAGATAAGCATGAATCTCGTGCTCAGTCCCCGTGGCCTGAGACATCGCCGGAAGTTCCGCAGCCGACACACTCATTCCAAAAAGACTGACTGGCAAAAGATACAAAGTCTGGGCGTAAGCCAATGACGACACCGCCCCCGTGGGAAGCAAACTGGCCAACATATTATCAATGTAAGCACTGACCTGCACAACCCCCCGGGAAACCACCACGGGCGTGAAGTTTTTAAGAACCGTCTTCACGGGAGTCATCTTCCAATCTAATGAAGGAAAGATCTTTCGTCCCAATCGCAAAGCAGAAGGCAGTTGCACGGCAAACTGCAAGAAACTTCCTGCCACCAATCCCCACGACACGGTGATCGCCAAGTCAAATTGCCCTTGGCGCGAACCCCACATCACCAGTGTCGCGATGATTGCCACATTCCAAATGACCGGGGCCACATAAGAAAGGAAAAACTTTCGATGAGAATTCAAAATTCCCAAACACCACGCCGACATCACCAAGAAACCCGTTCCTGGAAACAAAATTTGAACGATACGGATCGTGAGATCTCTTTTTTCTCCAGCAAAACCTGGAGCAATAAGGTCAATTAAAAAAGGCGTGGCAAAAACGCCGACAAGCACCAACAGCGAGGTCATCAGGAATAACAAGCTGCCCACGACGGAAGCCACTTTCGCCGCTTCCTCATCATGTTTTTTTGCTAAAAGTTGGGCATAGACAGGAATGAAACTGGCGGAAAGAACCCCTTCGCCAAAAAGATTCTGCAGAAAGTTAGGTATTTTCAACGCGGCCTTAAAGGCATCCCCGGCATCCGAGTTTCCAAAAAAGTGAGCAAAGACGCGTTCGCGGATCAAACCCGCAATACGGCTTAAAAAAATCCCTAAACCCACCAACAGGGCATGATTTTTCACTCTTCAACCTCGGTTTCTTCTTCTTCAGTTTCATTTAACTGAATCAAAATACGCTCGGCCAGAACTCGATTGAAGCCCTTTAATTGAGCGATCTCTTCTGGCACGGCCATCTTGATTTCATCAATAGAGTTGAAATGAGTCAAAAGAACTTTCTTTCTTTTTTCCCCCAGACCCACGACATAATCGAGTTCGCTTTCCAAAGACGTATTTTCCCGCAACTTACGATGATAGGTAATGGCAAAACGATGGGCTTCGTCACGAATTCCAGTGAGAATATGCAAAGCTTCCGCATTATGCTTAAAGATGACAGGGTTTTGGCGTCCTGGAAGGAAGAAGCGTTCTTCGGTGGATTCCACCTCTTGTTTTTGAAAGTCACTTTCGGTGCGCGCTTTGGCGAGTCCCACCACCGGAATATCGCGACGACCGATCTCTTCTAAGATCTTCACCGCCTGAGCTAATTGCCCCTTGCCGCCGTCAATCACAATCAACTGAGGATCTTCGTACTCGGTGTGCTTAAAACGCCGACTGAGGACTTCATACATCGACGCAAAATCATTGATACCCTCAACAGTTTTAATTTTATATCGACGATAGTGATCCTTCGCAGGCACCCCTTCTTCAAAAACCACCTGCGACGCCACGGTCTCGGCCCCTTGAAAGGTCGAAATATCGTAACACTCAATACGGCGAGGCAATTCTGGCAAAGAAAGTTTATTTTTAATTTCATCCAATCCCCGAAGCTTTTCTTCGGACTTGGACACATATTTTAAGAAGTGGGCCTTGGCGTTTTCATGGGCCATTTCGACTAGATTTCGCCCACGCTCATCCGTTGCAAAACGCACATTCACCTTATTGCCCGAACGTTCTTTAAGGACCTCGGCCATGAGTTTCGTCAAGTCGTTGCCAATATCCAAAGGCAACAACACATCATCCGGGATAAAGTTGTCTTCATAGTATTGATTCAGGAAATCCACCAGCCATTCGCGGGGATCCTCAACCGCGTCGTTGGGATCAAAATGCGGAAGATAGTGTGACCTTGTGCCAATCACCCTTCCGGCACGAACGTGAACGGTTTCAATAAGGCATCCGCGTTCATCCCCGAAGTAACCAACCGCATCCTGGTCTTTTTCGGTGGTGTCGTTGATCACGGCTTGTTTTTCTAAAATCGCTTTGATGGCTTGTACGGAGTCCCGCAAACGCGCGGCCACTTCAAACTTTTCTTCCTCCGCCGCCAGCATCATCTTTTCGGTGATGGACTTCACAACTTTGCGATTTTGTCCTTTCAAAAAGAGTTTGGCTCCTTCGACTTCTTCGCGATACTCATTCTGTGAAATGTAATCCACGCAAGGCGCCGTACACCGACCAATTTGATAGGTCATGCAAGGGCGCTTGCGGGTTTTAAACATCGCATCTGTACAATCACGGATTTTAAAAGTTCGATTTAAAAAGCGAATCGTCCCCTGCACCGCCAGTCCCGAGGTGTAAGGACCAAAATACAAGGAACCATCTTTTTTAACTTTTCTTGCCAAATATAACCGAGGGAATTCATCCCCCCAGCTAAAACGAATGTAGGGATACGCCTTATCGTCACGAAGTCGGATATTGTATTTGGGGCGATGTTTTTTAATCAAAGAGGCTTCCAGCAAGAACGCCTCCACTTCGGTTTTGGTCAGAATGTATTCAACTTCATTGATATTCTGAACCAGCAAACGCGTCTTGGGAGAATGATCCTTGCTGTCGTTAAAATAGCTACGCACTCGATTGCGAAGATTCTTGGCTTTCCCGATATAAATGATTTTATCCGTCTGACTTTTCATCAGATAGACCCCACTTTGTGTGGGGAACTCTTTCACCTTATCGCGCAGTTCCTCGAATCTACTTGAGGCCATCCTTGAGCACCTCCGCACTTTCGGACTCAACCTCACCACTGCGAATACCCAGTTCAGCAATCTGCAGACGTTTGATTTCATCACGGACTTTGGCGGCTTCCTCAAACTCCAAGTTGGCCGAGTGTTCTTTCATCTTTGCACGAAGTTTTTCAATCTCTTGCTGCAACTTATCCGGCTGATGGGCAAATTTATTCATAATTGCCCCCGCCTTATTTTCACCCTGCAAAACTGTGCTTGCCAACGTGCCGTCAAAAACTTCGCCCAGACCTTCTTTAATTCTTTTACGAATTGATTGAGGCGTAATGCCGTGGGCTTCATTGTATTCCTGTTGGATACGACGGCGACGTTCCGTTTCTCCGATGGCCTTGCGCATGCTTTCCGTGATTGTATCGCCATAAAGAATTACACGACCATTGATATTTCTGGCGGCACGTCCGATCGTCTGAATCAGGGAACGCTCTGAGCGCAAGAAACCCTCTTTATCGGCATCCGTGATCCCGACCAAACTGACCTCGGGAATATCCAAACCTTCTCGCAGAAGGTTGATCCCGACCAAAACGTCAAAAACTCCCAAACGAAGATCGCGCAGAATTTCGGTTCTTTCCACCGTTTGAATTTCACTGTGAAGGTACTTCACTTTGATACCAAGGTTTTCATAATACTCGGTAAGATCTTCAGACGAACGTTTCGTCAGCGTGGTGATCAACACCCGCTCCTTGTTCTTGATTCTTTCACGAATTTCTTTGAGAAGATCATCAACCTGGTGCTTCACCGGGCGCACTTCCACGATGGGATCAATCAATCCCGTCGGACGAATGATCTGTTCGACAATAACACCTTCGGATTTTTGCAGTTCATAGTTCCCTGGAGTTGCCGAAACATAAACCACCTTATCCATCATACTTTCAAATTCTTGAAAATTCAGAGGTCGGTTGTCCAGAGCCGACGGCAGACGAAACCCGTGCTCCACCAAAGTGGACTTTCGCGCCCGATCTCCTCGGTACATGCCCCCAATCTGGGGAACGGTGACGTGGGATTCATCAATAAAGGTCACGAACTCTTTAGGGAAGTATTCTAAAAGAGTGGGAGGCGGCTCACCCGGCCCCCGCCCGGTCATGTGACGAGAGTAGTTTTCAATGCCTTGGCAAAAACCCATCTGCTCCATCATCTCGATGTCGTAGTAGGTTCTTTGCTCCAAACGTTGCGCCTCTAAAAACTTCATTTCCTGATTGAGCACGACCAGGCGCTCTCGCAGCTCTTCCTGAATCGTCTTAATCGCGCGCTTAAGATTGTCTTCACTGGTGACGTGGTGACTTCCGGGGTAAATGCCGACTTGGTCCAACTCTTCAAGAACCTGCCCGGTCAGAGGATCAATCCACGAAAGTCTTTCAATAAAATCACCAAAGAACTCAACTCGCACCGCGCGCTCTTCTTCATAGGGAGGAAAAATCTCGACATTGTCCCCGCGCACTCGCACGGTGCCCCGTGAAAAATCAACGTTGTTTCTTTGATATTGAATACGAATGAGTTCCCGTAAAAGATGATCCCGCTTCATCTCGGTGTTAGAGACAATTTGAATCATCATCCCTTCATAGGCTTCAGGCGAGCCCAAACCGTAGATGCAGGAGACCGAACTCACGATGATCACATCGCGACGATCAAACAACGAACGCGTCGCTGAGTGGCGCATGCGATCAATCTGTTCGTTAATGGCGGAGTCTTTTTCAATATAGGTGTCGGTCGAAGGGATGTAAGCTTCGGGCTGATAGTAATCGTAGTAGCTGACAAAGTACTCAACGGCATTGTGCGGAAAGAGTTC
>JAHRXB010000227.1 GCA_019104905.1 Bdellovibrio sp. | reverse complement strand
CCCAAGTCCACAGATGATTACAAGCGTCACAAGGATTGTAAAAGCAACTAAAATGGTCTTTAATCGTGGTCGCAACATACATAAAGAGTAGTACGAAACTCTCTCTGAAGCAAATGAGCCGGTGGTTATTTTCTCGAGCTCGTTTGGATGAAAGGATTGGTTGTGGCTAAGAAGAAAGCTTCTGCTAAGAAAGCCAATGTGAAGAAGGTCGCAAAAAAGACCGTGTCAAAAAAATCTCCAAAAAAAGTAAATAAAAAGTCGGCGCCGGTGAAGAAGTCTGCGGCGAAGAAGTCTTCCGCGAAAAAAACGACGGTGAAAAAGACGGCGGTAAAAAAAGCGGCTATCAAAAAGACTCCCGTGAAAAAGACTCCGTCTCATCTTGTGAAAGCAGCACCTGCGGTGAAGAAAATCGACTTAAGCAATTTCGTGACTCCCTTGGATGATCGATTGATTGTGCAGTTGTCAGGAACTGAGAAAATGACTCCGGGGGGACTTTATATCCCAGACACTGTCGCGGACACTTCTGGCAATCTTGAAGGATTTGTCGTGGCCGTGGGACGTGGACATATGGGCAAAAAAGGGCAAGTGCGTCCGATGGATGTACAGGTCGGTGATCGCGTTGTTTTCTCTGAATACGCGGGCTCAAAAATTAAAATTCAAAACGAAGACCTGATCATTCTCCGTGAGGGGGATGTTATGGGCGTAGTTTCAAAATAAAGGAATGAAAATGTTGAAAACTAATTTTTTGAAAGCGTTGGGTCTTTCAGTGGCGCTTTTGTCCACGACGGCTCAGGCCATGACCTTAGATTGGAGCGGTGGTTATCGTTTTGAGTGGACCGAAGTAGATCGTCCCTCTTTGGCGACACCCACGCAAAGAAAAGCCTATGGTCTGAATTATCTTTACCTCAGCCCGAAAGTGATTGCGGCTGATGGGGTGAATGTCATTTCTCGTTTTGATGTGCTGAACAGCTCGTCGTATCCCAACTCTCAAGTCGGGGAAATTTGGGGTTTGAACAATACTCAAGCCTCAGCGGCAACCAGCACCAATCAAGGTTCTGCCAGTGTGCAAGTCAGTCAATTGTATCTAAACGTGAATCAAGAGTACGGTGCGCTGATCGCGGGTCGTGCCCCTTTTGAATTCGGTTTGGGGATGACTTACAACGCCGGTAAGGGAGCTTTTGATCATTGGTACGACACTCGCGATATGGTGGCTTACAAAATCGTTGTGGGTGACTGGTTCTTCATGCCGGTGTTAAGCCGCAAGCAATCAGGTGGATTCGGGCAAGGTGGAACAATTTCTTCCACAGGATTCCAGCTTCAGTATGAAAATGAAGAAAACAAGTCTTTGCTGGGTGTATTCCAGGAAAATGTAAAGGGCGCCAAGGGGGCCTTGAACTATTCTGCAGATCAGATTGCCGCTTATGGTGGTGCTGGAACGGCCGCAAATTCGGATCTTAATATTCAACGCACGAACTTTGTATTGGGTCGCGGTTTCGATTCTTTCGGATTCAAATTAGAGGCGGGTTTCCAAACGGGTGAAACCGGCGTGACGACGGCTGCGGGAAAAGACATCAGCGTGAATGGCTACGGAATTGTGGCTGAACTTTACGTTCCTCGTGCAGAGTCTAAATGGGATTGGAAGCTGAAGTTTGGGATGGCGACAGGAGATGATCCAGCGTCAACTGAATTTGGTGGCTATGCCCTTCATCGCAACTACGATGCGGGCATGTTGCTTTTCAATCATCGTTTGGGTCAAAGAGATTTCTTGAATACAGATATCTTCAAAGACACCACAAATTTGAATGTGGGAAATTCTGCTGATGATGAATCTATCAGCAACGCTGTTTTCATCGCGCCTTCGGTTGGCTATGCATGGAATGATCGCCTTGATGTTCGCAACACCGTCGTGTACGGACAAATGTTGAACGCAGTAAAAAACTCTGTTGATTCTTCAAAAGATCTGGGCCTAGAATGGGATATCGAGTTGATTTACAAACCGAGTGAAAGAATTCAGTGGGTGAATCAGATCGGTCTTCTCTTCCCGGGTGCTGCCTGGAAAAATGGTAGTGACGGTTTGGGGAATGACTTTACATATGGATTTGCATCTAAAGCCGCCATCAGCTTTTGATTACGACGTGATTGCAACTTGTACGACAGCTTGATGACAACTTGAGACATCTTGTTTGGTGGTGAGCAGGGCCCGGGGGGCGAAAGTCCCCCGGGATTTTTTTTGTCCAAAGGCCTTCTGCAAATAAAAAAGGGCCCGTCGTGGGCCCTTCGGAGGATCGGATCAAAATGTTTTCTTCTATTATTGCCCGCGAATCTGAGCTCTCATTCTGAGGGATTCAGGGGAAGCTGGACCCATGGGGCCGAAGCTCACGCCGGTGTTTTGAGTGGGCATAACCAAAGTGGTCGCACTTGGTGATGCGGACTGAACTTGAACAGGAACCAAGATGGTTTGTGTTCCTGCTGCAGCGGGAGCTGTGAGGTTCGCACCTGTTCTTGTTGAAACTCCAGGGTTGACGATGATAGTGCCACCAGTGTTGCGGCCTGGATTGGTCAAGCGAGGGCTCAAGTCAATCGCAGGGTTGACAGTAATTCCATTCAACATTGTACCTTGTCCGTTCAAAGCGTTGATCAAGTTGGTATTGAAATCTTGAAGGAACTTATTGTATGTCGAGTTCAACTCTACTGTGATGACATTATTGCCAGTCGCCTCTTGAAGCGCGTTGACAGTTTTTCCACTCATTACACTGCGCAGACTTTCTAATTCATTGAGTCTTGCAAAGGCGTCTTGGCTAAGGAAAAGTCCTTCGGAAGTACCTTTGTTAGCTTCAGCTTGAGCTTTGGTCTGTTGAATCTGAGCGGCCTCAAATTTCATAATATCAGTCTCTGCGACGATCAGATGTTGTCTGACGGATTCAAACTTAGTAGGCACTTCGCGAACAAGATCTTCGATCACAAAGAGAGCCTTATTGATGATCAGGTCTGTATTTGCAAAGGCATCATCTGAATTTTGGAAAGCTTGCCATGACGTCATGTTAGTTTGAGCTCTTCTTGCGCGGGCTGAAATTCTGCGAGCTTCAGAGATCTGGCTGACCAGACGCGATTGAATCTCGGCCTTGTAGAATTGCAAAGCTTCGTTGGGCTCAATCTTGCCGGCTTGTTTTTCATCCTTTAGAAGGGCAATGAAGCGCTCTTTATTGCAAGTCAAAGCTTCGTCTCTATCGGTGATTCGTTTACAAGCTTTGCGAATGGAATCAAAGGGGCTTTTCTTGACCACAACTTTTTCTGTTGTCACTTCAGCAGCGTCTTCTTCGGCTGCGACGACTTCTGCTTTAGGACGAACTTTTTGAAGAGCTCTTAAAAGTTGTACGTTCAAAGCATCAATATCTTCTTTGTTTTTTGTGGTCAGTGGAATAGTTTCATAACCACAGGTATCGCACACTTTACCTTCGGTCATTTTTTTAGGGACAACAGCGAGGACTTCGCTTTCACCATTGTTAATGTATTTAACGGGCATCACGCCGTCAGTAGTGACAAGGCGGCTTTCAACAAGATCTCCACTGGTGGACGCAAAGTCCGCCGAAGCAATTCCATCTTGATGAGAGTTTAAAGATACATTGAATCCAAGGACAGCAAGCAAGGCCGCCGTCATAACCCATTTCTTTTGTGGGTAAGTGAAAGTTTTCATAAGTCCTCCTAGTTATAGGGCACATCCAGACCCTTTTTTCTACACTGATGTAAAGCGAGGGCCGCGCCAACGGAAGGGGCGTGGGCCAAGGAGGATAAGCGCTCGAAATTTCTAAGGGTTCTCATGTTGAGAAAGAGATTTTTAAAAGGAGGCTCTGTCAAACTTCTGGTGTTTCACTCTGGGAAGGCTCAAAAACCCTGTGATCTCAATGAGTTACTGATGTCGTCAGAGGTTTTTCTGAAAACACGCAAAAGCGACGATTTCGGTCACTAAAAAAGGCGTCTTGCCTAATAGAACGGTTTCCTTCATAAACATTTCGATGAAGTTTGTTTTTCCGAAGAGCCCTAAACCTGATCAATTTGCAGAGTCCGATTGGAATAATTGGACTTGGCAGCTTCGTCATTCCTTGAAGACGCAAGCCGATTTTGAAAAGCATTTTGAGCTTTCCGCCGAAGAACGAGCCGCCTTTCAAGGTGGCAAAGAGCTTTTCAATATTCGCACGACCCCTTATTACGCCAGTTTAGCGACCGGCAGAGGAGGAGACTCTCTTCGTCAGATCTTGATGCCTCATCGCCGAGAACTCGAAGGGGGGGCGCAACAGATGCTCGATCCTTTGGGAGAGAAAAAGAACAACCCCGCACCTCGTGTGATCCATCGTTATTCTGATCGAGCTTTGTTCTTAATTACCGATATTTGCAGCGTCTATTGTCGCTTCTGTACGCGCAAACACTTTACGGGGCAAGAGCAAGCTTTCATTAAAAGCGAAGAGTACGAGCAGGCTCTTGCCTATATCCGAAACCATACGGGCCTGCGTGAGGTGATTTTATCCGGTGGCGACCCGTTGACGGTCAGTGATGCGCAATTAGAAAGAGTTCTGAGTGATCTTCGCCAGATGGAGCACATAGAAATCATTCGTATCGGCACACGGATGCCGGTGGTTTGTCCCATGCGAATCACAGATGATTTAGTGAAAATCTTGAAGAAGTATAAGCCCGTTTACCTCATGTCTCACTTCAATCATCCCCAAGAGTTGACAGAAGAGGCGGCCATAGCGTTGGAAAGGCTTGTTGATAATGGTGTCCCCGTGATGAATCAAATGGTGCTTTTAAATGGCATCAACAATCATCCGGCCCTGGTGCAAGCTTTGAATCGACGACTTCTTTATCTTCGCGTGAAACCTTATTACATGTTCCAGTGTGATCCATCCATCGGGACGGATCACTTGCGTACTTCTATTGAGGATTCATTGGAAATTCAGAAAGAGCTGTGGGGGCATCTCTCAGGTCTTGCAATGCCTCATTTGTCCGTGGACATTCCTGAGGGCGGAGGAAAAACTTATCTTGTTCCCAATTTTCAAGTGGGACAAGAAGGAACGACTCGGCACTTTGTGGGATGGGATGGGGTGAGGGCGGAATACGTCAGTCCCTCTGCTGAAAGTATTAGGAAACCCGATGCTTCTTTGTATGAAGAAGAGTGGCATTTGTTGAAAAATTCAAAAAACAGAAGTTAGTTTTTTTACTCCTGAGATCTCACAACGAAACAAAATTTCGATTCAGTTTTACACAGGACTCGTCTTTTCAAACAGGGGATGATTTGAAACCTTGATGAAATTCATCCCATGGTCCCGTGAAGTTCGCCTCTTGATTCCCGAAAAGTTTTCTACTGGTGACGGATTGTAATTAACTGGGGATAGAAATGGGAATGAGAGTTACAACGAACATCGCAGCCCTGAATGCGCAAAGGAATTTGGTAGGTTCACAACGAGCCATCAATGATTCCATGGCTAAGTTGGCTTCGGGAAGTCGTATTAACAAAGCCGCAGACGATGCTGCGGGGTTGGCAATTTCAGAGCGCCTTAAAGCGCAAATTCGTTCAGCCAATCAGGCGCAACGAAATGCCAATGATGGAATTTCACTCATTCAAACTGCTGAAGGTGGTTTGAATGAGATTGGAAATATCATCGTGCGTTTGCGTGAGTTGGGGATTCAAGCCGCTTCCGACACCGTGGGCGAAAAAGAGCGGGGCATGCTCAACAAAGAAGTCTTGCAGCTCAAAGATGAAATGCAACGAATTGCCAAATCCACCACGTGGGGAACGACGAAGCTTTTGGATGGGTCAGCTCCGAAGTTCGATTTTCAAGTGGGCATCGGCAATGATGCGTTTGCGGATCGCATCTCGTTCGATGCGGGATCTCATGCGGCAACCATCGATGCTTTGGGCTTAAGTGGATTGGATTATTCTACGAAAGAAGGGGCTCAGGAGGCTCTGACCAAGCTCGATGAAGCGCAAACTTCCGTCAGTGGAACGCGTGCCTATCTGGGCGCTTTACAAAATCGTCTGACTTCGACGGTTGATAACTTGGGAGTCACGCAAGAAAACTTGTCGGCGGCAAATAGCCGTATTCGCGACACGGATATTGCAGCGGCGTCCAGTGAAATGGTTCGAAATAATATTTTATTGCAGGCGGGAACATCTGTGTTAGCGCAGGCAAATCAAGCAAATCAATTGGCACTCAAGCTGATTGGTTGATTTCTCCGTTAGGGGATGGTCAATTCCGACCATCCTCTTTTTTATGGCTTCAGTTCGACGGTCAAATAAGCATAATCATTTTCAACACCCTGACTGAAAGACATCGATTCAAGAGTCGAAAGATTTTTGAATTGAACCCAAGAGCTGGTGGAAGAAAACGCCTTGGACATCGGTTGATTGCGATCAATCACCCAATAAAGAACTTCAAAGGCCGAGCGCTGGGCACCGCGATTCTCGTAGTGACGAACTAGAAAATGAACCCGAAATTGACGAAGCCATTTGGTGCCCTTGCCGCACCAGACATCCCAATCTGAAAGTTCCGGTTTATCAAAAACGTGAGTGCATTGAAGCTCGATAGTGCCATCATTGGACTGATATTTGAAGACAACATCCTCCTCCGCAATCGCTTTGTTTCCCACTT
>JAHRXB010000191.1 GCA_019104905.1 Bdellovibrio sp. | reverse complement strand
ACGCCCATCATTGGCTCTTTATTGGGTGAACTTATGTACCGAGCCGAGCTTTCAATCGTCGCAAATCAAGGAAAACTTATGGGAAGTAAAGCCCTGGGTAAGTTGGCTTTGGTGATTTTAAATCCTATGGGGGCTCTTTCTTCGTCCATCAATAAAGCCTTGGGCTCTCAGGTCATTCAGAGTGCTAAAGCGGACTGGGTCGTAAGAAACGAGCAACACGAACACCAGCAAGGTATCAGTTCTACCTATGTGGGTGTGCAATTAAGATTTGTCTTTTATTAAGAGGGGCTGAGCTTTAAAGCTCAGCATCCTTAACGACAGTCAGCTTCGTAGCAACATCAATCCCTGAAGATTGATTTTTAATCGCCACAGATGGGTTCTGAACCACACGCTGCTGAAGCTTCGCGAAGATAGGCTCACGAATAGCCAAGTTATTGTCCTGAAGAACACACTGACGTGCCATTTTCTCTGCCACATTCACAACAACAGGAGCCTTTAGGTTCGCCGTCATTTGAGTTGGATCATCAGGAATAGTCACGATAGAGAAATAGCGAGCTTTGTCTTGCGCTGTCAGCTTCAAGGCCTCTAGGTCACCTTTAGTTAAAGTCGCTTTGTACTGAGGAGCAAAAAGCTCTGGCTCAAGAACAGGGAAGGCAATTTGAGGGGCTTCGCAGCTTTGCAACCAAGCAAAGATCTCATCATTTGGATCATCGAGAAGAGCAAACTTACGTAAATCCGCAAAGCCCAAAAGACCTTCAGGGAAAGTCAGAACATCTTCTTGTTTCAGCTCAACTTGGCCGAAGCGTGATGTCGAAATGATCATTCATCCTCCCAAAAACTCAGGATTCACCCATATTTTAGACACACTAAGCCGGTATAATGGTGAATACATCTATAAATCTGGACCTAAATCTAGGGAGACTCAATTAAAATCGTAGGGGCTTTGACTGGGCGCTTCAGGGCTCTAGGAGTGGGTTTCCCGACTCAAAGCCCCTGAAAATCCATTATGGCTTTAGCAATTTAGCTACACTGCGAGTTTTATCGGCAGGAACGTTAGCAGACTGCTGGTTTTGGTCTTGAATGGCAACATACACCTCTTCCCGATGGATTTTAGTGTCTTTGGGCGCTTCGATACCGAGACGGACCTGTTTACCTTTAATTTGAACTACTCTGATTTTGATGTGGTCATCGATAGCGATGCTTTCACCCAACTTCCGTGTGAGAACCAGCATGACAACTCCTTTTGCTGCAGTCGTTATCGGTAGTTTTAAGCGGAACTGTAGGTATTATTTTTATCTTAGAAAGTCAAGAAGGCTTGGTTGAATAAGCTTCCCCGAGGTTTCGAGGGTCGCTTTCAGGGTGCTATCCGTCTTATTGATATCAGAAATGACCTGGAAAGCATCAGCATCTTCCAGTTGTGAAGCCGTGACTCGATTATCCACCACAGCCTTTTGGAGGGAGTCCATGGTATTATTTACGGCCATAATTCTGGACCCAACCTCAGAGCGGGCCAAAACCACCTGTGAAATAGCCTGATCCAGGGTGTCCAGATTCTCCTGAACGCCCTCTTTGTCGTTGGTTCTCAAGGAAACTTCTAAATTCCTAAGGGCGCTAAAGATATTAATGCCTGCGCCCCCGGTGACAGGGTCTTGTTTGTCCGAGCGACTTTGACGGCGCTGCGACGCAGGGCCGCGAGTTTCAATGTAGTTATTTTCGATCTCGCGATTGAGCTCGCTTCTTTCGTTTTCTTCCTGCTGGTGCTGCTTTAATTGCTCCACGTCTTTGGGAGCATCATAACTAGCTCGCACGATGCCGTCTCCACCCAGTCCACGCCCCAAAAAGACCTTACTTCCGGCGATATTCATCGCCACGAAAGAATCTTTCTGAGTTTGAATCTTCATATCCCCATCATCACCGAAATATTCACCGGCCTGACTGAACGGAGTGGTTTGTGTTTTGTAACCGCCAAAGATAAAGCGCTCACCCAACTTACGGTTTCCGATCTGTACGGCTTGATTGTAGATCTGTTCGATCTCTGAAGCCGTGACCATGCGGGTTTCTGAATTTCCGCTGGCGTCATTCGACTGGCTGATCGCAAGCTCTTTTGCGCGCACTAAAATCTCGGACAACTCACCCAAGGATTGATCCGAAAACTCTAAGAAGGATCGAGCATTGTTAATATTTTTAATGAACTGACCGTTTCCTTTTTCTTCAGTCCGAGCCGCTAAAACCCGTGCCGAAGCCAAAGGATCATCAGAGGGTTTATTAATACGCTTCTGAGTCGCAGCTTGATTTTGCAAGTCAGCCATATCCGAACGATTCTTCGTCAGATTCTGATTCACCTGATTAAAAGCCATTTTATCTGCGATTCTCATTCAATCCTTTTCCTAAAATACCTTTACCAGTTATCTACTGGGTTACAGTCGTTTCAAATTCAATACTGTATCCAACATTTCATCGGCCGTTTTGATCAACCGAGCTGAAGCATCGTAAGTCTTTTGAAATTCAATCATCTTGGTCGTCTCTTCATCCAAAGAGACCCCACTGATACTTTCACGGATATTCGTCAACTGACTCATGACGTTCTTTTGGGACTCTTGGGACTTCACCGCTCTTTGCACCACCGCACCGATCTGTCCGACCTGTGTGTTGTAGTAGTCATCTAAAGTCGACGTCCCGTCGGCCATCACCTGACGATACTGCAAAGACGAAATCACGTTCGCAACAGTGTTATCTCCAGAAGCTCCGGGTTGAGCACCTGCCGCGATTCGACCGACATCGTTAAAGATTGTTTTATTTACGCTGATTACCGACGCAGCTCCCTTTGTCGTTTCAGGCATATCAAAAAACAAAACACCTTGGCGTCCGTTTTTATCATATCCCTCGATATGGGCCGCATTGACTTCTTTCGCCATCGTATAGGCCATATTATCCACATGACCTAAGAGATCTTCAATCACGTGATCACGAACATCCAAGGCACCACCAATTCGGCCGCCCGTAATCTGACTCGTGATATTGGCAGGAGAGCCCGCGCTTCCCATGAAGAAAACTTCCACACGGTTGCGCCCGTCTGTCTCTTGAGCTTTCAGCTCTGAGGAACTCACTCCCGAAACCAAGATGGCGGTCCGACCAGCAGTCACCGTGACCATGCCGTCTTTACCCTCGGCCCAAGAGATATCAATTTTTTCACCTAACTTCTTTAAAACCACATCACGACGGTCTCGTTCATCATTGGCGGGCGTCTTTTGCACTTCGATCATCTGAATTTTTTCATTCAGAGACGCCAGCTCTTTGGTCAACTGATTGACCTCTTCGACAGTTGTTTTGATTTGACCATCCAAGTCTTCCTGCACGGCTTTGAGCTGACCAACCACTCGACCGAAGTCTTTGGTTAATGCCGAAGCCGATTCCCGAACCATCGTTCGCGATGCCAAACTTTCAGGGTTGTTTGAAAGTTCACGGAAAGAGTTGAAGAAATCTGTCATGTACTGATTCAAACCCTTATTGGTCTGTTCATTGTAAATTTGTTCTACACGACCTAAGGCGTCCGCACGGGAATCCTGAAACCCCATGTTCATGCCTTCTCTTTGAATCTGCTTTTCTAACCAGGGATTGTTAACACGAGTGACCACACCTGCGCGAGCACCCATTCCGATTTGAAGATTTCCTTCAGAGATAGGCGTGTTCGTCATGAGTTCGACTCTCTGGCGAGAGAAGCCCTCAGTCGATTTATTGGCGATGTTATGACCGACGGTTTGCAACGCTGTTTGAGAGTTCATCAGCGAGCGTTTACCCGTGTCCATCATGGCCGAGATTTTAGACATCCTATCCTCATCTCTGGTGGGTTACTGCTTCGGCCTCCAGGGCTCCGCCCCTTCAGCACTGCGGGCTTGCGCCCTTAAGCTTCTTTACTTACAAAGTTACCTGACACCTGTGGGCCCGTTTTATATTGGCCCTTGCCTCCGTAGGTTTTCTTTCCGGAGAGAGTGTCTTTGATGTCATCCAAAGCACCATTCAACGTGTGCAATGCCGACTTCGTGTATTCTTCATTTTCCTTGTTAATTTCAGTGATTCTTCGGATCAACATATCCAAAGCGGCGTGCTGTGTGCGCAGACGATCCGCCGCCGGCGTTCCTGCAAGCTTTTGCGCCAACTCCAGTAGTCGAGGGTTTTCAACATCCCCTCCCACCAAGGTGGCCAAATCCATCGCATAACGTGAGCGCAAAGCATCTTGAGCGCGCAGCTTGAAAAGCAATTCCTCTTTGAGTTTATTGCTTTCATCCAAAGCATCGCGATCTGCCTTCAGAAGAATGTCTTTTTCTTTGCGTACGATGTCGAGAAGAGAACGATAGATTTTGGTCAGCTCTTCGAGATTTGCTTCTAACTTTTGAAACGCTCTTTCTACTGTTGCGTCCATCTTCATCATCCTTGATCCGCCTTCGCCAAGACTGCGGCGGAGGGCTCCGAGTTAATGCGGCATCATGCCACCCTATAACTTCGCACTCTAGAATTCGAGGTGCTCGTCAACCATCTTGTCCGCGATGGCCTTTGCATCGATGTTGTATTTGCCTTCATCGATCAACTTTCTAAACTTGGCGACTTTCGCTTCATCCACATCAGGAGCTGACATCGCAAGTTCTTTGATGCGCTTTGCTTCTTGTGCTCGTGGAGAAAGTTCCACACGAGAAGATTCACCAAGCGTCGACGAAGTCAGAGCATCGGCTTTGTCTGTCAAACCCGCCGCTTTATTCTTAATGCCATCGGCTCTATCGGATTTCGCAGAATCAGTAAGATTCAAATTTTGTCCGACTTTGTTGTGAGTGATCTTCATTGAGAGCCTCCATCTTCAGAGTGTTAAAACACACTCTCTTATTCTTTTCATAATACCACAATGAGACAGTTCCACCAAATCATTCTGAGACAGTTTCTGGTCCAGGTTCCGCCTCTGGCTCGACAGTCCAATAGAGTGATTTTGCCTCTGGACTTAAAAACCCAAGGGTGTCGCCAGCTTGCAGTTTTTGCCCTGTCGAAACTTTAGACACTCCCCCCTTAAAAACCATCTGGCTTTTAAGACCATTGTCGTGCTCTATCTCCAGCATTGTCTGGTTATCCACCAAAGCTCTTTTCCCCAGCAAAACCCCATCCCACGGGGCTTTCACGGCTTCAGGCTCTTTATTTGCCTGCGACTCACCCGGCGTTTCCGCACGATTTACGTCAATGCGATAAGACACGGCTTGTTTTTTTCCAGGGTGCTGAAAGGGTTGCGCTCGGTACTCACTTTTTGCATCAAAGGGCAACGGACCTTGAGGCTTGGCAACCGGCGCTTTGATTCCCATCATCACGCCAAACTTATCCATGAGTTGTTTGTAGATCATATCGGACAAGCCGATCCCTCCACGCTCTCCCCACTTCTCGACGTAGTGATCATCCAACTGCTCTTTAAAAATTTTCTCAGCCTGATTCGACTGAACGAAACCACCCTCATGCACGGTGGAACGCATCGCCTTCATCATCTCGCGCAAAAAATGTTTCTCATACATATCAGAAACATCCCGCAACTTCTGCTCCGGAGATTTCTGAACTGGCCGCCCCATAAACTTCGAATCAAAGGCTTTAAAATTTCCTGAATTTCCAGAGGCTCCACTCATGTCACTCATGAACAGCCTCCGAAAGAAATTTGGGCGTTCGCCGCAAAATTACCCTTTGCTTCTCTCACAAACTTTGTCTTGTGAGGAAGGTGGGACTCTGCAAAGAGTTGCCGCAAGTTCCGCAGCGCCAAGAAAGATCGGCAATAGAACTCAGAAGAAAAAAGACTAGCACCCACCGATGCCAAAAAGAACTTCGCCGCGCGAGGACTGTCCGAAGCGGCCACTCTTTGCAGAGTCCCACCTTCCTCACAAGCAGCAAATTTTAGTGGAAGAGAAAAAAAGGGGAGTTGAGTCGGAGAATCATGTGCATCCTGCACTTGACTCTTAGAGTGTAGCTTCGGCTCGTGTTCACCAATCCTTGGTGCCTGCTGACCTATTGCTCCTGTTTCCTGCGAGAAACTTTTGACTCTTGACCTTCCATGGTTCGCGATCTCTTCCTCACCCTCCCCGCGTTCCAAACACATCCATGTGTCTGAAACTATATTTACAATTCTATTAAATGCTGTGTCATTTTGAAACACAAATTTCATAATACTTCGAGTTCCCCGTGCAAAGCTCCAGCTGATTTAATGGACTGAAGTATAGTTATCAGGTCCTTAGGCGAGACGCCCAGCTTGTTTAGTGCTTGCACGAGTTCCCCAACACTGACACCACTTTCGAGCACAGCGACTTTTTCTTCGCCACCTTTTTTGCCATCTCCCACTTTCACAGAAAGTGCTCCGTGCGAGATCGCCACTCTTGAAATTTTCACTTTATCGCCAATTACAATCGTGCCCGTTTTTTCATTCACAACCACACGAGCCTTCATATCCGGATTGATATCGATGGATTCAATCGTGGCCAAAAGCTCAACGCCTCTGTTTTCGTAAGCAAACGGAGTAATGATATCAATAGTACCCGCATCTTTCGCCGAGGCATAGTGCCCACCCAGTTCTTTGTTAATCGTAAGAACTGTGCGTGCTGCCGTCGTGAAATCAGGATTGATCAGTGTCAGACGGTACATCTTACGAGTCGCAAAATCGGCTGTCATATCACGTTCAATGATCGCACCATTAGGAATGCGGCCCGAAGTTCCGTGTTGATCTTTCCCATCGCCACCAATGACGATACTTCCTTGCGCCACCGCATACACTTGTTCATTCGCAGCGCGAAGAGGGGCTTGTAGCAAAGTTCCCCCGGCCAGTGAAGAGGCGTCTCCGATCGCGCTGACTGTAATATCAATAGGGTTTCCAGCCTTCCCGAAGGCGGGCATTGTACCCGTGATAATTACAGCCGCCACATTTTTACTTGAGAACTCAGGAGAATCTAATTTCATGCCCAACTTGTCGAACATTCGCACGACACTTTTACTCATGAATTCATTTTTCCCGTCCCCGGTTCCCTTAAGACCTACGACGATACCATAACCGATCAGCTGATTTTCGCGAACTCCGCGAATGCTGGCAATGTCCTTCAAGCGAGCGGCATTGGCCCCTTCGTAGTAACCTAAAATGAAAAGCGCAACTATGACGAGAATCTGAAAAAATCTATTCATTGCGTGTATTCCTTCTGATGCTGACGACATCGTACTGAGGATCCAAAAGTTTATCTGAGGAGATTCCTTGATCGTTGAAATCTTCGGGACGAATAAGGCCCGTGACAATAACTTTGTATTCGCGTTTTCCAATCATAAAGGGTTGCTGACCTTTGACACGATAGTTTCCGTCCGCCAACTTTTCCACCAAACGGGTCGGGATATTCTGCACTTCCGCCAATCCTTCTGAATCTTTTTCTTCGCTCTTGGCTGGCTCTGGCTTCTTCTGCTCCGAAGCTGGCGCTCGAGACGCCTCTCCATTTTGTGCCAAAGAGTTGTTCAACTCTTGCTGTTGCTGCTGTTCTTCAAGTTGTTTGAGCAGCTTCTTAATCACAGACACCTTGGTTTCAACTTGCTTCATCGCAGGGCCATCTAACTTAACACTCAAAAGATCACCTTCTTTACGCATCTTATTTTGCGCAAAGAGGTAAGCCCCTTGGCCTTCCATCACCCATGTCGAACCGGCATTGCTGCCCACATCCGATTCTTCTTCCATGCGATTGCGAGTCATGCGTTTATACTGGCGATCTGTTGGGACTCCCAAGTTTTGACCGTCTGAATAGCGGGGTGCCGACTTAATATTCTCTAAGGACGTTTTTGCAGGCGGCTCCGTCAAAGAATCAAAAAGATTGTTCATCGTAGCGCAGCCCGTGAACAAGAACAAAACCGTCATACATCCTGCAAAGGTTTTCACGCTGATATTCTTCATTGCAACTTCACCACACCTTTTTCAATCACGAGGCCTGAGAGAACCTTTTGAGTTTCTAAATTCTTAACTTTAATCAAATCTCCGACAAAACCATTGTCCTCAGCTTGCATGTTGATGGAGATTTCAAAATCCTCATCACCAAGCATGGCTTTAACGATCTGTCCCCTCTTAGCTGCCGGTTCACGTTTGAGATCAGAAGTCCAAATAGGGCTTCCGACGGGAAGAGAGCGGGCGGCCAGTTGACCTTGAATATCTTCCACTCGCAGCACTCCGTCCTTGGAATACGTCACATCGGTCATGACCATGCGCACATCTGTGGGTTGCACCCTCTCTCCTTGTAGGATCAATCGTGTCGTTACAGGGGTTAATTGGGACACACGAATTGTTCCAGAAATCCATTTTAGCTGACGCTGATCCCCGTCGCGCACCGGCAAAAGGAACCCACCCTTGGCCGATAGCTGCGTAAAATCGAGCTCCCATTGCTTTTGAGAAGGCACCGGCGTGCTTTGAACGGTGACTTTGTACTCACAATCATTACAACGGGCTTTCAGTGTATTATGAATTTTTCTTTCAACTTCTTGTCGTGAAATCGGCGTCGAAGAAAAGCTCACCTTTACTTGAGAAGGAATCTTAAACGCAGGATTCAAATTTCTAAGGCCTTCTTGGGACTTCATCGACTCACGCACCTTCTCCAGAATCTCTGGAGAGTTCAGATGTTGAGACAACAATAGTTCCCGAGCGTCCTGACGAATCACAATGCTGTCCAAGAAAGAAAGAAGCTCTTCATTTCCTCCCGAAACCACCGCAACGTCCCCCAAACGCAAAAGTTCGCGCTGGGAAATCTCAATGCTTCCGGGAATAGAGACCTCGGGCCTTGCGAAAGCGGGAGGAGTTAAAAAGAAAAGGGCTACAAAAAACTTCTTCATCAATTATCTCAAGTTATTAATAGACTGGAGCATCTGGTCTGACGCCTGAATCACTTTCGAATTTGTTTCATACGCCCGTTGGGAGGTGATCATATTCACCATCTCGTCAACAATGTTCACATTGCTGGCCTCTAGCTGTCCTTGCGCCAGATAACCCGTACCATTCAAACCAGGCCGAGACGCTATGGCTTGGCCACTGGAAGGAGTTTGTGAAAATAGATTTTTACCCAAAGCCTTCAGACCTGCGGGGTTTACGAAGTTAATCAAATCAATCTGTCCGATCGTTTGTGGGGCATCACTCAGCCCCTGAATCACACGCACTTCCCCACTGGGAGCCACTTCAATTCCTGAAACATCTGGTGGAACTGTGATTTCCGGCTGCAAAACATTTCCATTTTTATCCACCAGACGTCCGTTAGGATCTTTTTTGAAAGCGCCATCGCGCGTGTAGGCCATCTGACCGTCTGGAGTGAGAACTTGAAAGAAACCCGAACCTTCAATTTGCAAATCCAAAGGATTTTTCGTCACCTGAGCATTCCCACCAGCGAAATCTTTTTGAATCGCAGCCGTACGAACACCAAGACCCGTTTGAACTCCGTTCGGAGAATAAGCATTCAACCCGGAGGCCGTGCCTGGCTCTTTCTGGGTTTGATACATGAGATCTTCAAACTCAGCACGAGATCTTTTGAATCCGTTTGTAGAAACGTTGGCGATGTTATTGGCGATCACATCCATGTTCGTCTGTTGGGCCGCCATGCCGGTTGCTGCTGTATTCAAACTCTTAAGCATCTAGGAATCCTTCCGTCGCTTATTTAATATTCTTCAGAGGCCATCATGGCCTAATTTGTTTTTCCCACCACGTTAACCATTTTATCAGCCATCTGGTCATAGGCACTGATGGCTTTTTGAGTGCTCTCGAATACACGATTGGTGGATATCATGTCTGTCATCTCTTGTACGATATTGACATTGGATGTTTCTAAGAAACCTTGTTTGACACTGGGGTTATTCACATTGGTCATGTCAGGAATGCTATTGGCCTTAAAACCGTAGAGAGAGCCGCCCATTTTTTGCAAAGAGTCTGGATTGTTTACGTTGACCAACGACAACTTTCCAATATTTTCAGTTCCCTCAAAGACATCTCCGTTATCAGCAACGGTCACCGCTCCCGTTCCTTGCAAGCGGATAACTCGCGATGCGGGATCAGCTCCCGGCTCTGCCGAGCGAAGAACAGGGTGACCTTCTTTGGTAACCAACTGCCCATTGCCATCCAACGTAAAATTCCCGGCCCGTGTCAGTCGTACGCCCCCTGGAGTCGCCACTTCAAAAAAACCTTTTCCATCAATGGCCACATCCAACGCATTCCCCGTGGGCTTCAAGCCTCCTTGCGAAAAGTCAGTGAAAGTGCCTTTGGCATCGACATAACTTTTGTCTCCGCCCTGCATATTGTAGAAGCTTTCGATTGAAGCCACGTCGCGAGGAATCTGAATAGTTTCCGGCTGTTTCTCATTGGCCGTTAGATATTCTTGAAAAAGTTGCTGGTCGCGTTTGAACGCGGGTGTGTTCACGTTGGCCAGATTATTGGCGATCGTATCCAACTTTGTACTTTGCGCGATCGCACCACTTAGGGCTGTATATACACCTTTTACTCCCATGAACACTCCTCCACACTTTGTTGAGCAGCAAGGCGTGTGCCATCTTTTGACAGGACGGATCTTGGTCTAGGAAAAGAGTTCCTTCCTGGACCTCCGTATGGAAAAAAAATCTTGGACTCAAGTTTTTTTAGATCTGACCGAACATTGACCTTCGTCGATGGTGCCAGGGTATTGTCAGTTCTTTGTCGACAGTGTCAAAGAATCGGCTTCATAATTGTCTTTATGAGAACGTGGGCTGTCTTGATTTTTTCTATTTCTATTTCCCTCTTTGCGCACGCCGAGACGCCGAAAGAGGCCCCTGTTCCCGCCTTCACTCTTAAAGAAAAACTGAAAACTCTCACGTCGCAATCAAGACATGTGCAATCTGATAATCTCATCTTTGATTTGCCTGTCACCTACAACAAAAAGGTCAGCAAATGGATTGCCTACTTTCAGGGACCTCGCAGCAACAAGTGGTTTCGCGAGTGGTTGCAGCGGTCCTACAAATACATGCCCTTCATTCAAACTGAATTGAAGAGGGCCGGCCTTCCCATGGATCTCGCCTACATGGTGATGATCGAAAGTGGTTTTGCGCCAAATGCTATCAGTCACGCCAGTGCCGTGGGACCTTGGCAATTTATCGAAGCCACGGGAACTCGTTATGGACTGAATAAAACCTGGTGGTTGGATGAACGCCGTGACCTGAAAAAAAGCACCTTGGCCGCCATCCGCTACCTCAAAGATCTTCATGCCGAATTCGGATCTTGGTATTTGGTCGCCGCCAGCTACAACATGGGTGAAAACGGACTTCGCCGCCAGATTAAGAAATATGGGACCAAAGATTACTGGTCTCTCATTAAACTTGATGCCCTTCCCGCCGAGACTCAAGAGTATGTTCCAAAAATCTTGGCCGCAATGCTGATCGCAAAAGCACCAAATCTTTATGGTTTTCGAGACCTAGAAAAGATGGACCCCTTGGATTACGACATTGTTCTTGTCCCCGGAGGAACTGATCTTTCCCCCTTGGCAGATCATCTCGGGGTCACAAGAAAGTCATTAAAAGATTTGAACGCCGAGCTCTATTTAGGATACATTCCTCGCCAAGTGGATAAACATTTTATCCGAGTTCCCAAAGGGGCTGGGCAGATTGTTTCTTCATTCATACATCAGCAGAATCGGAAAGTTGCATTGGAATGAAACCTCTGATCGTTCAGAAATATGGTGGCGCTACTCTCGCAGATCCCGAAAAGATCAAGGCTGTGGCCGCCAGAATTGCCGCACAATCAAAAGAGAATTCTTTGCTGGTTGTCGTCAGTGCCATGGGGAAAACCACCAATTCTTTGATTGATCTGGCCAACCAAGTTTCTGAACATCCTCAACGTCGGGAAATGGACATGCTCCTCACTGTAGGAGAACGCATCAGCATGTCCTTAATGAGTATGGCTTTAAATGATTTGGGTTGTCCCGCCATCAGTTTTACCGGAAGCCAAGCGGGAATATTTACGGATGATTCTCACGTCAACGCTTTCATTAAAGATGTGAAGCCGATACGAGTGGAAGAATCTTTACGCCAAGAAAAAGTCGTTATCCTTGCCGGCTTCCAAGGAGTTTCTCCCATAACTAAAGAAATCACGACACTGGGGCGCGGGGGATCCGACACGTCGGCTGTCGCCATGGCCGCCTCTTTTAAAGCTGAACGCTGCGAGATCCTTAAAGACGTTCCGGCCGTATTTACAGCAGACCCTCATATTGTCAAAACGGCGCGCCCACTTCGAGAACTCAACTACGATCAAATGATGGAGATGACCTTTTGGGGAGCCAAAGTTCTTCACTATCGTTCGGTCGAGCTCGCAAAAGTTCGCGACGTTACTTTGTACATCGGCCCCGCTTCCAACAAAACTTCAGACGGAACTCTCGTAAAAAAAGGATTAAATATGTTTGAATCCTGTAAGGCCCTTTCCTTAAATTCTCACGAAATTGTCCTTGGCATTTCCTGCAAAGAAAGAAATCCCGCGAAAGCTCTTCAAAACCTGCAACATCTGTTTGATCAAAAACAAATTGCCTTCCCTCAGTTGCTTCAGTGTGAAGCAAACCAGGACACGACTGAAATTCTATTAACCGGCCCTCAAGAAATTATGTCGGCGGCAAAAAAGGAAGTTCAGAATCATCACGATTTTTCTCTGCAAGGTCCTGAGCTTTCAACGGTGACCCTGACCTGCACGGGGGCGACTTCGCCCGAAATGACCCAAAAGGTCCTCAATATTCTTTCAGAGCGACAACTCGCTACCCGCAAAATCATGCTCAGTGCGATGAGCCTCACCGTTTTAGTCGAGGCCCCGCTCAGAAAGCAAGTGATCGAAAGTTTACATCCGTTGATTTAATACTAAGGAAGCAAGGTCGGCATCATCACCTGATACCGATTCTGAATCTTCTGCCAGATATTGGAATGAGGCCCGGTAATCCCATCGGGCCCAGCTAAACCAGACACTCCTCGTTTGGGGTCAAATTGGCCGCCGGGTAAAAACTTTTTTAAATCCGGATTTGTGGGCGCAACACCAGTGACGGCTCTTCCGCCATATCCACCTCCGACGGCACCACCACCAGAACCTGATCCCCCTCCAAAAAGTCGACCACTGCCACCGCCGTAAAATCCACCATTCACACCGGGGGAACTTTCGCCAGCACCAACCGCGCCCGCAGCGCCTCTGGACGGAGATCCGCTGCCAGAGCCTTCTCCGCCACCAACAGTTCCTCCCCCT
>JAHRXB010000182.1 GCA_019104905.1 Bdellovibrio sp. | reverse complement strand
ATTAATGGCAGACAAAATGCGTAGATATTTTATCAAGACCTGGATTTTAGCTTTGCTCTTGGGGGCAAGTCATACGTCTTTTGCTCAAAGTAAAAGTGGTACTTTTTCTGTAGAGTTGGACGGAGGCTATACCTATCGTAGTTTTGATGGCATTCAAGGAGCCGACTTTTCGGCTCTTCAGCACGGTGGTGTGGATCTGTCCTTGAAGTATGGCCGAGGGGATCTTGTTTACGTTCTAGGCTACTTCTACACTCCTCAGATCAAACTGAAAGATGTTCGCTGGACTGATACAACGACGGGCGATTATACGCTGGATTTCTCAACTCCCTACATTGGTCTGGGGTCAAATTCGAAACAATATATTTTTGAGTTTTTAGTTGGAATGGAATCGCTGCGCTGGAGTGGGACTCCAGAGGTGGGTTACCAAGACACCGCGAGCACCGTCATTGGGGTGAAGCTGGGAAAGAAATGGACGACAACGAAGTATCGAAAGTTGTCATTTCCCTTTTATGGGCGCTTGTGGATGAGACCTGAAAAAGATCTGAAATTTGAACAAAAGCCTGTCGACAACTCGAAGGTGACGGCCGGGACGGGCTTTGATCTGATGATAGGGGTGGCGTATGAACTCTTCTAAAGTGATTGTAGCAGGATTGTTATTCGTGACGATCGGATCTGGTTGCGATTATTCGTTGAAGAGACAAGCTTCCGAGACACCCGCAGGTCCTCAGTCCTTCGCACTGAGTGTGACTGATTTGGTGGTTGAAACCTCAGCGACGGCGACAGTTGCGAATGGGGAGTTTCAGCTTTTGCAGAATACGACAGCACAATTGGGATGTGAACTTGGTGTTGATGGTCAAGAGATGACAGGGGCTGGTGAAACCGGTACCGCTATAAATTCTTTTAGTAACTATTTGGCGTTAAGATTTAGTTTTCCGTTTTTAATTAAACCATCGGCAGTGGTTTTACGCCTCAGTGGGACGGGGGCGCCAACGGCCTCTGTTGTTGTTGATATCACTGAAGCGGTGGGGGCAGCTCCTGTAATGTCGAATGTGTTAGCGACGTCTTCAGTGCTCCCTATGTCGGGAGTTCAGACGGGCTCTCCTTCGAATCAAACGTTTTCATTTTCCTCGGTCCCTTCACTAGAGGCCTCGGCGCTTTACTCCTTGGTCTTACGCGGGTTCAATGGATCGGGATCTGTGGATGGAAGCAATAACGTAGCTTGGAGTCGCGGAAACGATGCGAGCGACTGCAGTGGATTTAATGCCATGCAGAGATCCATGAACTCAGGTTCAACGTGGAGTGATCTGCCAACCCGGCCTTATTTCTTTTTTCAGGTCCCGGGATATGCCGCAGAAGGAACGGGTTATTGGATCGTGGATGGTGGACGCGAGAGAATTTGGGATCTGTCTACATTTATGATTAGTGAAAATCCTGCTGGAGATAAGGCGGGAGTGGTTTCATATTCAGTGGGAGTGGGTGAGGATGCGTCTACGCCGACCTATTCTTCGACAGATCTGTCCCTTACTCAACTGCAAGCCTTGTCTCCGTTGATGGGGCGCTATTTGTATATTCGAGTTAAACTTTCTTCCTCACACAGTAATTTCGTAAGTGCGGGCGTCGCTTCGGGATCCATTTCGGGTTTATAGTTCGGGCTTCAGACCAAGAGTTAAGACGCCGGTTTTAAAGTTATCACCGGTCGTAAATGGAATTGTTATGATTTTTTTTGTGAGATCCATATCCATTTCTCGAGCGTAAATCGGAGAGCTGCTAGCGACACTTTGTTGGTAGTAGACACCAGAACAGTTGTTTCCAAAATTCGTGATATCACAATTGTAGATGGCGATCTTCTTAAGGGCTGAGGAGGGGGATGCATAGTCATCGAAGATGACGGATTGGATCCACGCGATTCGCGAAGCGCCTCTTTGAATGACCTTGAGGCTGGGATTAAGGCCGAAGCCATCCATGCCAGTGGCCTGAGCCACGGTTTTGTTGGTACAGGTGAGAGCAAGACCCGCTAAAGAGCATTTAGCCAAACGAAGTCCCTGGGACATTTCGCTTCCTTGTTGGCTGGCGATAAGAATCCCGGCAGAGTCTATTGTGACATAGGGTTGGGCGCCAGGTAACATCGTATTGCTTCCATCCGTAATGACATTGTTATCGACTAAGTTGTAAGCTCCACAGCTCAGTTGATTGCTGGCGTCGAGGGTGCAAGCAATGGCGTAGAGTCCCGCATTCAGATTGTGGGCCGCCATGATGATGTGAGTTCCGTCAAATGCCACATCAGAATACTCTGCCTTGTTAGCTCCTAATCCGGTCTGGAAATGAGTATTGCAGTTTGAAAGTGCGGAGCTGGGAACTGCCGTGTCGTTATAATCACACGCTGTCAATGAGAATCCATCTGAACTCTGGGCGGAAAAGATGGCTTTAGTCCCCTGAACATGCATGGAGGTGAAAGCCCCTTTGTTGCTAATCGAGGAAATGGGATTTCCGCTGGCTTGATCTTTGGAAATGCTATGTAGATTTATAACAGAACAAGAGGTCGCAAAATTGATCGTGTTTGAAGGCGTAATGCCGCTTTTGTCACAAATAAGGACTGATGAAATACCCTTGTTAGCATCCTTGTCGTTTTGTTGATTGGATGAGCCGACAAGAATTTTATTGTCAGTTGATTGTGGATTCAGCTTATATCCAGCGAAGGCTCCGGCCCAATAAGGTTCTCCGGCAACGGTCAGTTCATTGGCGCCACAAGAAGTCATATTGATGTTACCCGTTGTCGGGTCCTTGTCGCAAACCTGCAAATGAAGATTTCGATAGGTAGTGCCATTTGTCTTTTTGCTGGTGATGAAGAAGTGAGTGCTGTCTGAGGTGATCTCATGTTCGATATAACTGGTGCCGGTGGCGGGGTCCGAATCACCTTGGTTGTCATTATAGGAAGCACCCGTTAACTCGGCGATTCCCATTAAAGAATCCTGAGTCGAGGTAATATTGAATGTACTTTTGAGTGCTACAGCAGTGCCTGCTGGATCAAATGACAACTTAAAGGTGCATGTTCCGCCGCCAGAAAGAGAGCTTGCACAAGTATTATCTTTAGTTGCAAAACGTGTGAAGGAACCAGAGAAATCAAAAGAGAGGTTTGTCGCACTCACGTCGCCGTTATTGCTCAAGATGATAGAGCCAGTCGCGGCATTCGCCGTGGCCGAAAGCAATCCGAAGTCGTGGGTCGTGGGGGCGAAATCTTCTGCAAGATCGACGCCTTTGAACGAACTTCCTCGAACTTCTAAGGCTTTGATGGTTCGAGTGAACGTGTCATCAGTGCCAGTGACAGTCAGAAGAAACTTCGAAACAGTCTCACGAACCGCCTTAGGAGTATAGGTGACCGTTATTGAACACTCTTCATTTGAATTCAGAGTGGATGAAGAGCAAGTATCCGAGGTGATCAGAAGATGTTCTTGAGGATCTGCGGCCGGACCGGAACTCTTCGTCAGATTGACCGAGAGATTGGTTAAAGGGAAAGCCAAACTTCTATTGTTTTTAATTGTGATAACGACTGCACGACTTGCGGGACTTAGATCAACAATATTATTCGCATCGTCGGGGAGACCCGTGATGTCGGTGAGGGTAATATCAGAACTTGTATATGTTGTCTGGGCGCGATTGTCTTTAATAGCAATAAGCGCATCGTCCCAAGTTGCGCCAGAAAGAGCCACGGTGTATGGATCTGTATCACTTCCCTGAGTTTCGGTGACCGTCAAAATGTTATTGTGCTGTGCCACTGAGGCGTAAGCGGAAGCCGTGACCTCTAGAGTACATGAAGCTTGCGATGCCAGTGTGGGGCCGCAGGTGCCGCTGCGACTCCAGGGGGATGACAATGAGGAATAGGACAAATTCGCTGTTCGATTGCCATTGTTTGTGATTGTAATTTGTTTGGAGCTTGTTGTGGGGCTTCCTAGTCGAATTGGATCAAAAGAGAGAGTGTCGGCGCTGAAGGCGAGAGCCATCGTCGTCCCAACGCCAGAAAGACTTTTTGAGTAAGAACCCGCTTGGGGATCGTCATTGGCAATGATAGAGACTCTTCCGGTTAAAGGCCCTAAAGTTGAAGGGTCAAAGTTTACAGAAATATTACAGGTAGCACCAGTGCTCAAAGTGGATCCGCATGTTGTATTGGAAATACTAAAGGCATTGGATCCTGAAATTTGCGGTGCCGACAGATCAATGCTTCCTGGACTATTATTGGTGATAGTGACAGTTTTAGTTAGGGCACCGTTGTCTAAGTCCCATTCGCCAAAATTTGTGTCGCCGCTCATTTCAACAAGAGGAACTGTGACCTCCGCTGAAATATTTACGGTGGCTCGCCCTCCAACAACGCAGGTGTAATGAAGAGACTCAGAAAGAGTCTGAGCGGAAGCCTGTGTTGGTAATTTCACCAATACAGAGCATTGCCCTAACTTTTCCAAGCTAGAGCCGCAATCCGTGTTTTCGACGACGAATGTGCTTAAAGAGGACAGTGTACACGCGGAGGCGACGTCGACCGAAGAGGGGTTGATAAAGTAGAAGCGGGAGTTCGCGGTTACGGTCTTGCCGGTGAGGACTTTGCCAAAATCCACTTTAGGTAAATTTGCTGATATTTTTTTCGCGGTAGCCGCGAACTTTGCGATCACTGGAGCAGTGTCAGATCCTTGCGCCGTGATGCTTCCTTGAGTAGGGCCGGTCTGTTCTGAACCCGGAACAGCTGATGGTGCGTAAGACATGGAGTATTTACAGGTAGATCCATGAGCTAGGGTGCTATTACAGGTATTTGCAGTTTCCGCCCAAGGTGATGTGACTCCTGCTTTTGAAAGACTCAATCCAGAGAGATCCTCTGAGTCTTGGTTCATAAAAGTGAACTCGATATTTTCATTGACCCCTACGAGACGATCTTGCCAGTCAAACTCACTGGGCGGAACGATAGTCAGCTTCATATTCGCAGTGACAAGGGCCTTAAGTGGAATAGAAACCGAGCCGCCTTTGGTGCACGACATTTGTAAAGTGCCTTCATGCAATCCCGTTTTTGTTCCCGCAGTGAAACGAGGTTTGATTTCACAAGAGGCTTCAGACAGAAGCTCTGTCGTCTCCAAACAAGTCGAACTCTCATCAATAGAAAAACCAGTATCTTTCAAAGAGGCGGCCGAAATCGAGCACCCTTGTGCTTTCGACGAGGCTAAGTTCGTAATTACAATCGGGGCTCCGGGACGATCTGATTTAGGTTTGAGAGATCCAAAATCCACGGAACTTTGTGAACTTGAAAGGCCCGCACCATTTCCACTGACGGCAATAGACGGGGAAAGAGAATCCTGACTTCCACTGGAGGTTAAATTATTTTGTGAAGGCCCCGCGCTTGTTGGCGCAAATTCAATATTCACAGAGCAGGATTGTTGAGGGGGAAGACTGGCGCCACAGGTTCCGCCAGTCACGGTGAACCCTTCACCTAATTGTTGAGAAAGGCTGTTGGTGAGATCCGTCAAAGTTTCGCTCGAGGAGGTGTTGGTTAAGGTCACAGTTTGCGATGATTTATCGCCGACAAGAACGTCTCCAAAATTTAGGTTATTGGTATTGCTAGTAAGGTAGGTTTCCGTGGTTGCTGCGCTTAAGGGCAATTGCAGCAAGCCTCCGCGGGAGTTACAGTCAATTGTGACTGAGGGGCGATGCGCGCGGGCGGTGGCTTGGGGTGTGTAGGTCACTGTGACGGTGACTTGTGAGTCAGCGGCCAAAGTTCCCGGAAGAGCAGGGGAGGATGAAACTGCGAAGGCCGCATCCGCCGGATGTAGTGATAAGGAGCAAGAGTTTGCAGATGTGGATGAAAGATCTTTTTCGACAGTCAGTGTGAAGGTCTTGGACTTTTGACTGTCCGAGGTTCTGACGATTCCAAAATCAATTTGATTGGTCGAAGCGGTTAAACCAGGAGCCATGCCTTGGAACGTATAAGTACGATAAGTGCCCGAGGTGCCATAGATCTCCAAAAGGCATTGTTGGGCACCTCGCATTGTTGGTTTAAATCCAACTTTAATATTGCAGGTATTAGCACTTTTTGCGGTAAGAACGGTTCCCACGCTACAAGCATCTGAAGAGGGCGCTAAAAGAGAGCAAGAGCTCGCTCCTCTAAACTTCAAACTTGCAATCGTCAGATCATCCCCCGTCGTCGACGAAGTGTTTTCGATCACGATATCCGAAGTCGAGGCTTCACCGGCAGCTCCTGAATAAACCATCGTTGAGGGAAGCAACAAAGAGCTGGGAGTGATATAAAAATCCGCAATAAGAACTGCGGGATCAAAGGCGCTTCTGAATTTAAAATCGCCACCCGTGATGGTTTTAAATTTGAAATCAAGATTTACAAGTCCGGGAGGAACTTTGCCGGGTTTATACTTAATGGCGACAGAGCACTTTTCTTGGTAGGTGAGAATGTTGTCCGTGCAGGACGGCTGACTTTTTCCATCGATCACCTCAAAAGCGGCATCTTGAGGCGTCATCTCTAAAGTAAAATCCTTCAGGGGATTGAGCTTGGGATTGGTGATGATAAACTCGATAACTGCATCTTCACCGTAACGAACACTTTTTACGGAAACCGCGCCCACATCATTTCCTGAACCGTCGACATTGACGGAACCACGATCCTCGTCGCCACCGACAAGATCAATAGTCGTTGCGGGAGCCGAGCAGTTGAGATTGTCTCTCACGCAAGCTTCCGTCGCAAAGTCCTTTCCTTGCGGTGTACAAGAAATGAGAGAAGTAAAAATAAGTGCTGTGAGAGCAAAGAGATTCAGTCGTTTCAATAGCACCCCAAAAAACAATGTTAACTTTATGCTTATCGGGCGAAAAGGCGTTACTATTCAGTGGTTTGACTAAAAATTATTCTCCACTCGAATATACGCCGACCATTTCATAAAATGATTTTTGGAGGTGTCTTGTTTTGATACGAAAATACAATTTAAGGCGACAAAGGTCCTAGTTGGAAGAGCCTAAGGCTTATCTATTTCGGATAATCAGTTCTTTATACCCGGTGCCCTCATCCATCTCGCGATTGAAATAGAGCTCTTGATTTTCTAAAAGAACAATCTCAGCCGTGGTGTAGATCTCCGAACCCTCCATCAGATGTCCCCCAATCACGCGACCTTCAAAGTTACTCAGTGAGATATGCAGATGCACGCCTTCGGTTCCTAGAGTTCCGGTTAAAGAGACGATTTCAAAAGGTCCCTGGAACTCGACGACATCCTTGCCTCCCGACAAACGAATATGGGCTTTTGTGAGGCTTCCGACGGAGCTGAGAACGCAGGCCGCATGAAGATGATGCATTTGGCAATAGTACATGAGTTCTTTTTTTAGATCTTGTCCAGGTCTCAGACGGAAACAGTGACTTAGAACAGAGCTGGTATAATGTTGAGTTCCCACAAAGACCCCCTTGGTTGACAGAAATAGAACACAGTTTTCCCAAACTAAAACTTTAACAGCTTCCCCATTGGGAGTAGTATTAAAAAAAGGCCTTCCTTGTTGAGGGCCGTTGGACGTTGACTGCAACCCAAGCCCTGAAAAAGAAATAGGCATCTTCTATGAAAATATATTCTGATATCACAAAGACGATTGGTCAAACCCCCTTGGTTGAAATGCAAAGAGTCGGAAGGGGGCTTCCTGGTAAGCTTCTTTTAAAGCTGGAGTTTTTTAACCCTCTGAGTTCCGTAAAAGATCGTATTGGACTTGCGATGATCGAAGAAGCCGAGCGTTCCGGAAAATTAAAGCCTGGTATGGAGATCATCGAGCCAACAAGTGGAAACACCGGTATTGCGCTTGCTTTTGTCGCCGCATCTAAGGGGTATAAGTTAACCCTTACGATGCCTGAAACCATGTCGCAAGAACGTCGCACGTTGTTGTTGCTATTGGGAGCAAAGATCGTTTTGACTCCGGGCCCTCTGGGGATGAAGGGGGCCATCGCCAAAGCCCTGGAGCTGCATGAAAAAGCTCCCCAGAGCTGGATGCCCAGTCAGTTTGACAATAAAGCCAACCCAGCCATTCACAAAGAGACCACCGCTTTAGAGATCTGGAATGATACCGATGGAAAAGTCGATATGGTTATTAGTGGCGTGGGAACTTCGGGAACGGTCACCGGCGTTGGGCAGGTGTTAAAGTCTAAGAAGCCCAGTGTGAAGATGATTGCAGTCGAACCTGTCGAAAGCCCTGTTCTTTCGGGAGGTAAACCCGGCCCTCATAAAATCCAAGGCATCGGCCCGGGGTTTGTTCCTTCGGTCATGGATCGTTCCGTCGTCGATGGCGTTGAACAGATCTCGTCAGAAGAGTCTTTGCAAACGGCCCGAGAAGTTATTAAGAGCGAGGGGATTCCCGTGGGTATCTCTTCGGGAGCTGCCATCGCAGCAGGTCTTCGTCAGGCGGCCAAAGAGGAAAATCGCGGAAAGTGGATCGTGGTCATTGTGCCTAGTAGCAGCGAACGTTATCTGTCCACTCTGTTGGCAGAGCAGGAGCGCCAAGAGGCCCTGGCTTTGCCGGTGGCGACAGTTGATGAAAGTTATTTAAATAGATTGAAGTAGAATTTATGGTTCCATATATCGTGCCCACAAAAGAAAAAGTTCTGTTGAAGATCGGCGAGGGAGACGAGTCTCCGGTCGTGATCCCTACGGAATTTGACATCTTTGTGTGGAATGTATTTAAGGGACAAAAAGCGCATATCTTTGAAAAGGATTTTCGCAGTCTCGGTGAAGGGAAAGATTTCATTTTACTTCAAGAAGCAACCGTTGATCAGCGCATGCCCAAGATTTGGAAAGAGGATTTTTCGTCCTACGAGTGGCATCTGGCGCAGAGCTTTCACTATAAAAAAGATCTGACCAGCACCGGCGTGGCTATCGGTTCAAAACTTCGCCCTGAGTCCGTGGATTTTATTCGTGCGAAAACACGGGAACTTTTTTGGTTAACACCAAAATTAACCTTATTCAGTGAATACGACTTTGCTGGGAAAAAAGTTTTATTCGTCTGCACGCACGTATTAAATTTTGTGACCTTAGGCGCCTTCACCGAATCTCTTTACGAGATTGCGCAAAAAATATCGACCTTCAACGGTCCGATCGTTTTAGCCGGGGACTTCAACACCTGGAACTTTAAGCGTTACATGATTATGAAAAGCATCTTCCGCGAACTAGGTCTTGAACACGTCGACTTGGAAGATGACGGGCGTATTTTAAAACTGGATCACGTCTTTGTGCGTGGATTTGATGTGGTTCGAGCGCGCGTTCATCACTCGGTGATAAGTTCAGATCACTTTCCCTTAGAAATCCGTCTTAAACTTTAAGGAGCCTGTTGTTTGCGGGCCCACGTCCAAAGACCATCAGGAGAAAGCCCCGGAGTGCCCTCTAAGGCCCAATAGTTTTTAGGCCAGACCTTCTTATTAAAACTCATCGGATGAGTCGGGATGTTTAAAAGCTTTGCAATCAGCTCTGTGCAATACAAAGCTTCATCACTCCAAGAATACCAAAAATCAAAAGGCCGTCCCATGTAGGGAGTGATTTGAGAAAGCTTAATTTTTTGGGGAATTTCGATCACGTCTGCGATCACGCCTCGCTCTTGCAGTTGTTCCCAGGAGATAAGCGCGACGCCTTCACCGGGGTAGCTGTTCAGCCACTGGTCGCCCAGTTCATCAACTTGAATCGCCGTGTGAGCAAAACGTCCTCCGGGTTCGTACTGAACCAGTTCACCGCGCTGATTGTAGAGTTCTAAAAAAGCGATACGGGTCTTTGCAAACGTCGTGGGACTTAAAGAAATAAGAAATACGAAAAACAAGAATAGAACCTGGCTATTTTTCATGGGCTTTTATTACGTCCAAATAAGAGGGAAGGCAAGGGTCGTTCGGACTTATTTGCGTAAAGAAGTGTGTGAAAACCACAAGTGAGGGGATTTTACATAGGTCACAAGTTCACCCCCCAGGGCGGCCCCGAAAAACCACAAAAGACCCGTCTCGAAGTTGACCTCATGACTGACCAACGAAAAGCCGCCTAAGGAAATAAGAGCTAAGGAGGCAATGCTCAGGCCGCGCGAACGCAGGATGAGATTCCACTCATCGTGAGTCAGAAACAGACGGGCCAGTAAAACGGTCGTTGCCAAATACAGTGCTCCACAAAAACTCATACAAAAGGTGGGACTGATTTTCATGAAGTAGTGCATAAGTCCCTCGCCGTCAAAAAAGAGGCGAACACCGAATTGAGAACACGCCATCAGTGTAAGAAAAGAGCTTCCAAGGTGGGCCAGGCCAAGCCCGCGCGCGGCCTTCCAAGGCGACGGAAGTTCTTTCTCAAGTTGAGTCTGAATTCTATTGAGAACAGCGGCGGAGGCCTTGGGGGAAGGGTCACTGGCAAAAGACTCAAAATCTTTTTTAATATCTTTCATCGTGATCCTCCTAACTATTCTTTCCACGGCTTCGCAAGAAACGAAGACTGCGGCTGACGATTTGACGAAGATTGCTTTCAGACTCTTTGAGAAGAATTGCGATTTCGTCGTACTCCATCTCATCCAAGTAGCGAAGTCTCATGACTTCTTGTTCGCGAGGTTTGAGCTCCTCTAAAAGAGACTCGGCCTCGTCCTTCATTTCTAATTTAGGAGCCGAATCCGCAGTTTGTGACAGGGATTCGTC
>JAHRXB010000148.1 GCA_019104905.1 Bdellovibrio sp. | reverse complement strand
GCGACAAAGAGCTGAGCCCATACGTTGGCTCGCTCGTTATTGTCTAACGAGTTATAGCGAGGGCAGAAGTTGGTGATATCGTTGGCGCCCGGCAACAGACTGTTCCAGTCTTCCAAGATAATTTTTTGCAAGTGTTGAGACCATGAGGCGCGCTCAGGATATTTTGTGCTCTCCCAAGCCAGGGGGACCATTTTGTAAGAGGGTTCTGGAGTGGTCGGTGGTTCTGTCGTTGGCGGTGGAGTGGTTCCCGTGTTCCCACTATCGGTGTTGTTGTCTGTTCCATCGTCTGTGCCAGGAGTCGTAACCCCTGAACTTTGGTTCGAGTCTCCCGTACTGGCGGCAGGGAATTGCCCTGATTTCGCACATCCTGTCGACAGGACTAAAAGCAAAGCGACCGTCGCTGCGAATATATTGTTTTTAATAAGCGTGTGGTTCGGTGTTGTGGTCATTTGTTACCCCCGCTGGAGTAACAAAGCAACGAGGGGACCATATGAGAGGATTCCATCTTTCGCGAAGTACTTGATATTTCTGGATCTTTTGCGAGAGGAAAATCGCGAAAATCCCCTTTTTTGTGTACACTGCAAAGGGTGCTAAAAAACTAGGCAAAATATTTTAAAATTTTGCGGGCATGTTGGGAAGTTTCGAGCTATATAAAACGGGTATTTATTCAATTCGAGTTTAGGGAAAACATGATTCATTTATCGAATATTTCAAAGCAGCACGGTAATAAGATTCTTTACCGCAATGGTTCTTTTCAAATTAACGCCGGTGAAAAAATCGGTTTGGTTGGTCCCAACGGAGCCGGCAAGACGACGATCTTTCGTGTTATCACAGGCGAAGAAGGTATCGATGGTGGAACTATCTCTAAATCCGATCGCACCGTTATTGGATACTTCTCTCAGAACATCGAGGAAATGAAAGGGCGTTCCGCTCTTGAAGAGGTAAAATCAGCGGTGGGTAACATCACCGAAATGCAAAGTCGCATGCAAGAATGTGAAGCAAAGTTGGCGGATCCAGATCTTGATGCCGACGACATGACCAAGATTCTTGAAGAGTATGGCGAGCTTCAAGCTGAGTTTGAACGCCTGGGTGGCTATGATTTGGAGTCGCGAGCGGCAGAGATCTTGACGGGTCTGGGAATTGGACCCGACGACTATCATCGTCCGACGGAAAGTTTTTCGGGCGGTTGGAAGATGCGTATTGCCCTGGCCAAAATTTTGGCATTGAATCCCGAAGTTTTGTTGATGGACGAGCCGACGAATCACTTGGACGTGGAATCCATCATCTGGCTTGAAGAGTGGTTGGTGAATTTTAAAGGCGCCATCCTCATGACAAGCCATGATCGTGATTTCCTGAATCGTTTGGTTTCGAAAATTGTCGAAATCGCCAATAAGACAATCACAGTCTATGGCGGAAACTATGACTTCTATGAGCGCGAAAGAGACATTCGTAAAGAACAGTTGATTGCCGCGGCGAAACGTCAAGAAGACATGCTGGCGAAGGAAGAAGAATTTATCGCGCGCTTTGCGGCTCGGGCTTCCCATGCGGCGCAAGTGCAGTCCCGCGTGAAGAAGTTGGAAAAAATTGATCGTATTGAAATTCCTCCTGAAGAAGACGAAATTAAATTTGAATGGCCCGTTCCGCCGCGAGGGGGGGATGAGGTGGTCAAATTTGAAAGCCTTAGTAAAGTTTGGAATCGTGATGACGGGCAGGCAAAATTAGTTTTTTCTGGAGCCAATGCTTTGGTGAAGCGTATGGATCGCGTTGCCGTGGTCGGCGTTAACGGCGCTGGAAAATCCACGCTGTTAAAAATCATCGCGGGACATGCGGACCCTTCGGAGGGAAAGGTCACTCTGGGGGCGTCCATCAATTTAGGTTACTTCAGTCAAAACTCTTTGGATGTTCTTGATCCTAAAGCGACGATTTTAGACGAAGTTCATTCGCGTATTCCTAATGCGGGTATGGGGTTTGTAAGAAGTTTGCTTGGCGCCTTCAAGTTTTCTGGAGAAGAAGCAGAGAACAAAATCTCGATTCTTTCCGGGGGTGAAAAATCTCGAGTGGTTTTAGCCACGATCTTGGCACAGCCTGTAAACTTTTTGATTCTCGATGAGCCCACGAATCACTTGGACATCAAGTCCCGTGAGGTTCTTTTAGAAGCGATCAAGAATTTCCCGGGCACGGTCATGATCGTCAGCCATGATCGTCACTTCTTGCGTGAGGTGACGACACGAGTGTTTGAGGTCGACAAAAATCAACTTCGTATTTACGAGGGGGATTACGAATACTATCAGCATAAAAAGCATCAAGAGCAGTTGGGCTGATGAGCGGAAAAACCTTGGACTTGAGAAGCTTTAAGATTCCTTTGGGGAAGTTAGCCCCTCAGGAATCTTTTCGCACACGCCAAGGGGATTCGTTGTCCTATCGCTTTTATCCGGCCTGGTCTGAGGATTTGATTGTCCTCTACCATGGAGTGGGCGGTGACAGTCGATACATGTGTGTCTTAGCGTCTTTGTTGGCGTCCTCTGGTATGGGAATGGTAGTGACCCCTGATTTTCGCTGTCACGGAGTCAGTCGTTCCTTGCCTGATTCAATCTCGTCTTCCCAGCTTGAAGTTGATCTCGAAGAACTTTTGATTCATCTAAAAATGCAAAGATCGATTTCACGAGTCACCCTTGCCGGCCACTCCTTGGGTGGGGGATTTGCTCTTCGTGTGGCGGTCTCTGATTTACGTTCTCAGTTTGCAAAGTTTGTCGCCTTGGCGCCGTATCTTCCACCAAGTCTTAACGCCTTTCAGGAGGGTTATGGCGGGTGGATTGTGCCCGACGAAGATGGGTTTCGTGTTCAAATGCCCGAGGTTTTTCAGACGGGGCAAGAGAAGCTCCATTACAGCTCTCAGTACCTTCAGGCCGTGACCCCTCCAGAGGATGTGATCGAACGCCTTCATCGCTTAAAACCGCCAGTCAAAGTGTTTACGGGGGCTCAGGATGAGGTGGCCAAAGCCTCGCGACATCTTGAGCTTTTTAGTTCCATCGGAGTGACGGTGGAGATCGTTGAGAAGTGCAATCATTTGACTCTTGTCTCAAATCCAGATGCCTTCATCGCGCGTTTCTAGGGACTTCAAAGGGAAATTCCCAAATTGATCTATCAACATTAAATCTTGTTTTCTCGCCTCGGGAAAGGCCTCTTTTTGTTAATGCTTCTTGCGCGTCCATCCGAAGAGTTCAGTAGACAATAACCAAATATTGAACGTAGGTGGTGGTTATGTATTCTGAGTTAGGGGTCTTTGCGCTCAAGCAAGTCCTCGCATCCATGGCGGTCGTTGGACCCATACTTATCCTGATAGGTCTTTGTTTCTATATCTTCAAACAAGATCGGCGAAGCATTGTTCTTTATCTTACTGCGGGGGTCTTCTTCACCTTGATTGGGGCTGTTTGTTTGTATACCGAGTTTAAGACGGAACAAAGGCCAGCCCTGGAACGGCAAGTGGAAGAGGAGTCTCCGGTTGTGGAGTCGACCAGAATATAGAGACTATTTAGTTTTTATTTCAAGCCAGGCCTCTTCATAAAGACGATTGTCTTTTCCCAGATCGCGGATGCGAACAAGTTTCTTTAAAGCATCAGCCGACGGCAGCAGGCTTAGATGCTCCTTCAAAATGGGCCCGCTTTTAATGACGGCGACCTTGTTTTTGTCAGCCGCTTTACTCAAAAGAAAATTGATCAGCTTATGAGCCGCCCGTGAGTTCCGGGCTCCCTTTAAAATAACCAGATTGTCGATAGCGATCGTGGCGCCTTCGCTGGGGGTGATAAATTCAATTTTCCCCGAAGTTTTCGCAGCAGCCTGTTGAGCGTCGGACGAATAGGCTTGCGCCGCGATGACCTCTTTATTGCTAAGAATGTCGACGGTGTCGGAAGAAAACATTTTGATATTCTTTTTTGCGGCTAGCAGGGTTTCTTTGGCTTTTTTGACTTCCTCGGGTTGAATCGAGTTCACGCTGAAGCCATGAAGTAACAGGGCGGCCCCCATAGTTTCCCGGACGTCGTCAAGAAGGGCGATTTTGCCTTTGAACTCTTCGTGGTTGAAAAGATCCTTCCA
>JAHRXB010000146.1 GCA_019104905.1 Bdellovibrio sp. | reverse complement strand
GATGACAAACACAAGATGGATAACGACGAAGGGCCTATCGGCTGCGCTGATTACATTCTTTATATCTTCACATGCATTTTCAAAATCGCAAATAAATTCAGAATTTGAATTAGTCCTACCTAGACAGTTTCAACAACATTTGATTGAAAAGAAATGGGAAAGCCTCGTGAATAAAGAATTTCAGGCAAACTGGCAATTTCCTGATCAGCAAATCAACACTCAAGAGGTCCCCGTCAGAATTCACCAACTTTCGTTGAAACTTAAGACACTTTTGCAGAAACCTTCTTTGGGTGATTCTCAGAGTGTCTTAAAGTTGAGTTCAAAGGATTTACAAGCGGAACTACACATGGGTGAAGTGTCGGTGGATCATGTCGTGGAGCGTGTTGTGGGAGGAATTATTGGACGCTTTCGGGTCCAGGCGCAGTGCAAAGACGTGGTGTTAAATCTGCAGCCAGGACAAGGGTCTTTTTCACTTGTCTTATCACCCCAAGTTGAAAGTGCAAAAGCAGGGACTCAAGTGGAGTCTGTCGATCTGGCTTGGCTTCCTGGGGGATGGGTGGCTCAAGGGTTTCAGTGTGTAGGGGCAGAAGGCTTTGAAGAGCTTATAAAGTCTGAGATCAACAAGATTGCCAATGATTCAGCTCGATTCGTAGAGCCTCAAAAGGAGTTGATAAAAAAATATGTCCAAGAGTCCCTTCAGAGCTTCCAATTTGATTTTTCCCAGCCTCGGCAGTTGATCTCTGTCCGTCCGGATCTGCGTCTTCTTATGAGAGTTGAGGAGTATAAAGATCTGGGAGTGAGTGGCGCAAAATTAAAAGGCCAGTTGGAAATCGAATTTTTAAGAGCCCCAGATCAAGGATTAAAAACCTTAACTCTTTCAGAGGCGTCAGAGCAAGGAAACGCTTCCGAAGCGCAGTTGCGTTTACCGAAGGACTTTATTAAAGAGGTTTTGTTAAGATCTTACTCGGCAAACTCATGGTTGCATCAAGTGACCTCAGATAGGATTCCCGGCTTTTCGAGCGTCATGGGGTCTCGCTTGGTCCAGTTTTTTATTTGGCCTGAACTGATGAAGTATCCAAAATCTTCTAAATTTAAATTTGATGTGTATTCAAATAAGGATATCAATATCCAAGGTGAGGGACTGCGCTATCAGGTGAAAGCGCCACTGTACTCGAAGATGATGGCCCTTAAAGAGGGGACTTATATGCCTTTCATGAATTTTTCATTGCCCTTTACTTCAGACGTACAGTTGAAAGTAGAGAGCGGGAAAGTGTATGCGACGTTTGAAAATCCGACACTATCTTTAAGCTCCTCTTGGGATGGTGCTTATGTTAACAAATACAATCCCTCTCGACGATTTTCTTCCAGCACTGTTCGTGATCGCATCCTTAGTTCGTTGGACGGCAAGACTGTAAGTGTCGGGCTTCCGAATATTCCAGTTACGGAAGGGATCGCACTGAAGATCAATAAGATGATAGCGCCAAAAGGCAAAGACATCGTCTTCCGTTTGGCTCCTTAAAAGGACCGCGACAAAGAGAGGGTGTAGGAATCATTTTTTTCGTACACCCCTAAAGGAGTGTCGCTGGAGCCGGCGATCAAATCAGCCGTCATTGAAAACACCCAACGATCGAGGAATCTTCGGCCAATACTGAGTTCGGTGAAGGTGCTGCTGTGGTTGACATCGTAAAGCCCTAAGAAAGAGAAGTTCCAAACCTCTTTCCAAGTCATTTTTCCGCCAAGCATCCAGGCTCTGCGAAATATTTCCGTCACAGACAGATTCGAATCATTTTCTTTTTCTGAAAAGATAAATGAATGCTGAAGGATGGCGATAAGAAGTCCTTCAGAGCCTATATTAAAGGTCTTTTCCAGGCCCAAAACGTTTTCGTGGGTCCAGCCTGGTAAAAGAGGATCGTCGCCGAGACTTTGCGAGTAGCTGCTGGCGTATTTAAAAAGAAAATCCCATTGATTGCTGACCAGAGAAAAGCCGCCCTGCCGCAAACGATAATTTTTGGTGTTCAGAGTCACATCAGGGTCGACGCGAATGACTGTTTTTGGAGAAACCTGAACGATGGTTCCTGTGACCACGGGTTGCACCAAGGGAAACGAAGCCACGCCTTCGTAATAACTGAGGCCGACGTCAAGGATGCTGCCGTGTCTTTGCAGTCGAAAAGCGGCATTATGATCCAAGGCGTGATCCAGATTTTCACGAGAGGTGTAGTTGTAACGTAATGATTCAGGAAGAAGTAGAACTAAATTATTGTCGGGCGTTTGTGGTACAAAGACATCTCGAGGAAGCCAACGACTGTGGGAGCCCGGCATGGTGGCACCTCGATTCTGAGGGATATATACGATGTCATAATCCCAAATATCCAGGCTTTGCGACAGAGTGATAGAGGGGGCTCCGAGTTTTCGACTGTGGAGAGGATCAAAATACTGCTTCGAATTTAAAATATCTAGAGGGTTGTAACCATCCGTGACTCCCCAAGAGAAAATATTATTCCCAGCTTGCAAGGAGAAAGACTCTGTTTGGTAGCGAAGATAGATTTCGCTGGCATCAAAGAAATACCTTTCTTCTTCGGATTTATTGTTGGGGTCCGCCACGAAGGTGGGTTTCAGATAGAAGCGCCAAGAGTCTAGATATTTCCACTTATAAATGGGGTCCAACTCTAATCGTGAGAAGTCCTGATTGGTTTCTTCGCCATAAGACTCGGAGAAAAAGATATAATCGAACTTGCTATCGAGGTTGAGGCTCCACTCGGTAGAACGTCGAGCCTCCGCCATGGAGGTGCAAACAAGAATGGAAACGAAAAAAAAGAGCCTCTTCATGTTCTTTCTAGAAGAGCACAGCTTTTTAATTTAGGCCACTTGTACTTTTAAGCGGTCGCAAACTTATTGACGTATTCGATAATAGAGCTCTTGAACTCTGCAGGAAGTCCTAAAAAGCGCAGGCCGGCATAGCCGTCGCCTCCCACATAGACCACCTCGCAAGTGGTGTTTATGGTGATAAACAAATTAGGACTCGTTAGCGTTGCCTTAAAGCGTTCGCCAATTTGAAGGTTTTTAGCATCATTTATCCCCAAACCACCTTCGCTAATTGAGATCACGCGGCATGAGAAACTTCCCTTCGGGCTTTCACAGGCCAGGGTGCCAACAATCGGAACTCGAGGGTGAGAGCGGCGGCTGATCCCAAGGTCTTCGGCGACTCGTGGGACCGAATAAACTTCCTTCCAGGGACCGTTGTCGTGAGAGATATCGACGGTAGAAAAGTCTTTGAGCGTTTTTAGATAAGAGATGAGCTCGGAATATTTGAGAGGATTTTTTTCCTGCCCTTCAACACGAACCTTCCAGAGAACTTGAGCCTCGCTTGATGGGGGCGTCGTTATTCCTATTTCTTTTAAGATTTGATGCCAGCGTGTGGGGGGAGCCCATTCAGATTGACCCCGTCCCCATATTTGGGGATCTTTAGCTGTTGGTAAGCGGGTTTCAATTTCATCTTGATCGAAGGGGCCATTGACCTGACCTTCACTCAGAATAAACCAAATTTTTGGGTGCGCCACAGATGTGCTCCTCACAGTTGACTCTTGTGCTTTATTACAGCGAAATGTATATGACTTTGTCTAGGAGAATTACTCAATGAAATACATTATAGCGGGAACAGATCGTCCCGACTCCAATACTTTGAAAGTATCTAAATACATCCAAACTATCTATCAACAGTTAGGTGAAACAGTCGAGATCATTGATCTTAAAGAGATGAAAGCCCATCTTCATCAAGACCTTCACTATGGCAAACCCTCTGAAGGGTTAAAGCCGTATCTTGATAAAGTTCTTGGAAGTGATGGATTGATTGTGGTTTCTCCCGAGTACAATGGCTCTATGCCGGGGATTTTAAAATACTTCATCGATCACTTGAAGTTTCCCGAGTCCTTTGAGTTTCGTCCTGTCTGCTTTGTTGGTCTAGGGGGGATGTTTGGAGCCCTTCGCCCGGTGGAACATTTGCAACAAATATTCGGATATAGAAATGCTTATGTGTATCCCGAACGTGTTTTCATTATGGGAGTGCACAAGATTCTCAATGCTGAAGGGCAACCTCAGGATGAGACGATCAAGCAGCTTCTTCTTAAACAGGCTCAAGGGTTTCAAAAGTTCACTCAGGCTTTGAGTTCTTTTAAAATTGACGCCAACGCCGTTATTGAGAAAAAGAAGCAGCCGTAGGCTCTCGGTTGATAAGTCTTTCATGGACGCGGCCCTCAAAATAGATCAGTCCGATGATCAAGAGGGCTGCCAATAACCATTTAGAGCGAAGTATCGATCTTGGTTTCATAGCTCTATGATCTCAAAAAGCTCAAAATGAAGGCAAATAAACTTCTTGCAATGAGTGGGGATGCGTCATTTTTTTAGGGAGCTGGCTGACAAGCTCCTGGTTTTTCTCTAAACTTAAGTCTTGCTTCTAAAACTTTAGACGGGGTTCCTTGTATCGAAAATCCGGGCCATCACAGTAAAAATAATAATATTTTAATGCTCTCTTTAGGTGCTTTGGGTGTGGTCTTTGGGGACATCGGTACGAGCCCTCTCTATGCTCTTCGCGAATGTTTCGGTGAGTACGGCCTTGCTGCCACTCCTGAAAACGTCATTGGTATTCTCTCGTTGATCTTTTGGACCTTGATTCTAGTTATCTGCATTAAGTACAT
>JAHRXB010000141.1 GCA_019104905.1 Bdellovibrio sp. | reverse complement strand
CCCAAGTTCCTGAGCCTACAACCCATGGGTCCTGCAGATCCTTAGCTTTACAGCGACGGATCCAGGCCTTCTTGGGTGTTGCCTTTTTATCCCCAAACTTCGTCCACTCGTAGTTCACCCACGATCCATCCGGGGATTTTGTTGCGGCGTTTGAGAACTCGACGAAGATGGCTTTACCTTGAGGGTCTTTTTCATTCGTTAGATTCATGCCATTCATGTTGGGCTTTAATGGATGGATGATCATCTTGGGAGTAAAATCGTTGATCCATACATAGTTAGGTTCTCCACAGCACTCAAAGCGCATGCTATTGATGGTGAGAAGGGCTGTTTTGCCTTTTTCTTCCAACTGGGCACAAGCCCATTGAACCTTTTCTTTGATAAGTTCATCTGAACAGACGGCGACTTTATTGGAGGACGTGCAGTTTTCCGCGGCCCACGTGGTGACTCCTGAGAGAAAAAGGAATGCAGGAACTAGTCTTAAGATGTGCTTCATGGAGGACTCCTTGATTGGCTTCTCTTGCTTCGGATGAGAGAGGGATTTACTTGAAGCGATTCTTTGAAAATCAGCTTCCGTGAAACATAAGCGTTTGCCGCGAGAGATTTTCGATGGGAACCCATTTGAATGATTCACGAAGGGGCCTCCTCCTTTGGGACAGGTCTTCAGAAAGACTGCGACCTTTCAGAGAAAATTCGATAAATTAACAGAAACTTAACTGTTTTAGCACACAAGGATTGTCTGCATGAGAAGTTGGAGTATCTCCAGTCGCTTTATTTTGTCCATCATGATCTTTTCGTTGCCCCTGTTAGCGATGATTTACTACCTCTATCAGGCTGCCAACGAACAAGTGATGTTTTCTGCTAAGGAAGTGAAGGGCAGTGTTGTCTTAGAACAACTAACCAGCTTTCAATCTAAAGCGACTGCGACGCATTTTCAGAGTGTTGTGAGTAACAAAGATATTGAGGACAAGGATAAAGAATCTCTTTCTAAAGAGTGGAGCGATATTCTTGCGGAACTTCCGCCAGAGAAATTAGATAGCGAAAAGCTTAAAAAGTCTCTGGAGACTTATCTTTCCTCTAGTCTTGAGGAAAAAAAGGTGGGTGGACGCTTCCTCATGTTCAATCAAGACTTGATGGCGGTCAGAGAAAACATTGCGGACAGTTACAATATTGTTTTAGATCCGGATTTGGATTCCTTTTACGTGATGGATCTCTTGATCAACTGGCTTCCGAAGGTGCAGGAAGCTTACATTCAGTTTGGCCAGTTCGTGGGTGGGGCCGACGATGTTATGATCGAATTCCAAAAAAGCCGTCTTCTTGGCAGTCAGGCTCAGTTTGAGGAAGTTGTTAAACGAGTCATTATGAATTTGGACAAAATCAAACAGAACGATTCTGTCTATTATGGCGAGTTGGATTCTTATCAGAAGAACTATCAATCTTATCAAGACAATATTCGAGAGCAGTTGCGCGAAGTCTATTCTTTGGTGATCAATGCGGATCGGACTTTGACGAATAAGGCACAGTCCTATCAAAAGCTTTCCGACCTTTCAAAGAAGAATGCCGAACTTATTCTGAGTCTGGATCATGACTGTGATGGATTTTTACAAAGTCGAATGAAAGAGCTGAGATCAGCCCGTAACAGCAAACTTTATATGTCAGTGTTTGCGATGATTGTGGCAATTTTATTTAGTGCTTATTTGGGTTACACCATTAGTAGAACAATTCGAACTTTCTATATTGCGGTTCAGAACTTACGAACGGATGCGGGCATTGCTCTTGAAGTTGGTCAAAATCTTATTCATTCGGCTTCAAAGGTTTCAGAGTCCTCTTCAACTCAAGCGGCAGCTATTGAGGAAACCAGTGCGTCCTTGGAAGAGTTAAGCAGTATGGTTTCGATCAATGCGCAAAATTCTTTGAAAGCCCGAGAACTGGCTAATGAAGCAAAAAATCATGCTTCTCAGGGAAGTTTGGAGATGCAGAATCTGATTGTATCGATGAATGAAATCTCGGAAAGCTCAAAGCAAATTGAAGAGATCATGAAGATCATTGATGATATTGCATTCCAAACGAATCTTTTGGCTCTGAACGCTTCCGTGGAGGCCGCTCGTGCGGGCGAACACGGGAAGGGATTTGCTGTCGTCGCCGATGCGGTGAGAGCTTTGGCGCAGAAGAGTGCGGACTCTGCCAAAGAAATCGGTACTTTGATTACAGACAGTCTGCACAAGATCGAAAATGGTAAAAAAAGCGCCGATCGCAGTGGGGCTTCAATGAAGTCGATCTTGAGCTCCATTGAGAACGTGAACTCTTTAAATGGGGAAATTGCCAGCGCCAGCCAAGAGCAAACGACCGGCATTCACCAGATTTCTAAAGCGGTGAGCGAGCTGGAGCGCGCAACAATTGAAAACTCAGGAGTCGCTCAACAGTCCTCTGAGTATTCCGCCAAATCCCTGGGGCAAGCGGAAGGACTTATGCGAATCGTGGATGTTCTTGAGGCCGAACTTTTGGGGACCGCAAAGCAACACGAAGTTCAGGAAAAAACGGATCTCAATTTCCAAGAAGCCATTCAAGCCCACCTTAAGTGGCGTGGACGTTTGAAAAACTACGTCGATGGCGTCAGTTCTGAAAAGCTCAATAGTGAGGTTGTCTGCCAAGACAATCAGTGCGCCGTAGGAAAATGGATTTATGGAAGCGGTCAGAAGCACAATCATATTCCGACATTCGCCACTCTAAAAAGGGAACATGCCTTGTTTCATAAGGCGGCCGGAGAGGTTGTCAAGGCGGTTGAGAGTGGAGACGTTCCGGGAGCCAAAAGTTTGCTGAGTGAGAATGGCGAGTTTGAACAGAGAACGAAAACCACCGTGGCCGCCCTTCAGGAACTCAGCGAACACATGTGATAGCGTAAAGACTATTGTCCCAAATTGAGACATGGAATAGAATCTGCACTACCTGTGAAGCAATAAGGTAGAGGTGAACATGAAAAAGTGGATTCTATTTCCCCTTCTTTGGGCGCAAGTGACTTGGGCTGGAAATTCAACGATTGAAATTTCACAGCGTTGTGCCCCCCTTTCTTCAGAAGAAAAGCCTCTTTATTCCGGTGAGTTTCGCTGGGGTTATGACCTTCCCACCATGATTCAAAAATTTGTCGAGATCTATCAATCGCCAAAGCGTTTGCCCCGCCGTGCTTATTGGGATTCCCAGAAGCAAGTTTTGAAATTGCCCTACGATGGATCTCGTGGGGGCGATATTGAAATTTCCGAAAGCTTCGTGAAAACCATCGTTCGTCATGTTGAAAGGGCTTTTGAGTTGAAGTATGTCGATGCGGTTTACTTTCCGGATATGGGGCATTCTCATTTGTTGATTCCACAGCAGCTCATGAAAGATAAATACGACAAGTATCCAGTCAATAACATGTCTGGAATGTATCGGGAGATGTTTGGCGATGGAGCTGTCGAAATCTTGTATCATACGGCCGAACAACTTCAGGCTTTGGATGAAAATGGAGATGTGTTAAACGATGACCACATTCGTTGGCGACATCATACCAGAAATATCGTTGGTGGAAATTTTCCAACCACAGATCTGCGCGTCTTACAGAACCCGGCAAGTAAAGCCAATACCGTGAATGAAGTGCCCGGATACTATTGGTGGGGCGCTGGATTTAACTTGAGTGCGCAAAAAAACGGATGTTTTGAATACCGGGCCCAAGGGAAGATCCTCTATTTCGATCTCAGCATGTATGATTTAGAGCCAGACCCCGATTCATCATGGGGAACCGACTACTAAAATCCTGTCAGTTTTGGGCGAAGATTCACATACTCTTCCATCGCATTGACAATGTGATAAAGCGAGCTGGCCTTCGCCGAGGAGCCACTAAAAGTATCTTCGGCCGACAGCATGTCATACCAAAGACCCTTCATCGGTGTTTCGAAAAATTTAAACAAAGTCGTTAAAGACTCATCCGCAGCCTTAGCGTAGCGGGCTTGGTCTTCACCTGAAACCTCACACCCCAAACGAACTGCCGCCTTGATTCTTTCACATTGCGGCCAGAAGCGAGAGGACCGAGTCTTCGGCGTGTAGTTGCTCCACATTTCATCAAAGACCACTTTACGCTCTGGTGAGGTTCCATGTTCTTCAGCTAGAAGGAACAACTGATGTCGTACTGATTTTAAGCTTTGTCCAGTAAGGTCTTCATACAAAGACATCAACCACGCCCATTCATATTGATGACCAGGCTCATAGATGAAGACTCCATTTTGCAGAAGATGATTCCATTGCTCATCGAAGTATTCTCCCAGGACGTGGGATTGAGGGTTGATGAACTTATTCAAACAGAGGGTGATCAGTTCATGTCCTAAGTCCTTCCATTCTGGATCGGAGTCAATCTGCATCCACGCCACGGCGGATTCGAAAAGATGCATATGGGGATTGGATTTGTAAGAGACAGTGCCATTGTCATCGACTTCCGTGTAACCGCCTCCCGCTACGCGACGCTCTTTGTGAAGATACTTTAGCAGGGCTTTGGCGCGCTCTTTATACTCCGGACGAGGACTTAAAGAGTAAGCTTGCGCCAAACCAAAAAGAGCAAATGCCTGAGTGTATAGATCGGGGGTTCGACTTTTCGGAGTTCCATCTGGGTGCACGGAATAAATAAAAGCGCCCGAAGAATCAGAAAAGCGTTCCATCATGTAACGCGTTCCTTGTTCGATTGCAGAGGACGCGACATCTTGAGGGCAGCAGCCCATTTTGGCTCCGGTCAAAAAGGCGTAGATCTGTCGGGCTTGGACCATGGCTCGTCGAGGAACGTCCATGGGGCTTCCATCAAAAGAAATGCTTTCTACGAAACCGCCGTATTTTAGATCAAGGCCCTTTTCACTCCACAAGGGATAGACCTCATGGGAAAGCCATTTTTTAGATTGATCGATGAGTTGAATCGGTTTTGTGGACATAGGACTCTCGCAGAAAGTGGGATTGCTGTTCTCTCTATTGAAACATTGTCTGTGGAGGCGTGTGAGGTCAAGTTTTGACGGAGGCGGTCTATGCTATTTCGCAGGATTGTGACTTTTGTGGAGATCAAGGTACTTCATTGGCCATCCCAACGGGGGCGCATTACTCTGGAAAATGAAGGTGGGTGCAATGAAGAGGGGTGTTTATGATCAAAGGCACTGAACTTGAAAAAAGAAGTCGGCAACAAACCCACGAAGCCATGAAAGGGGTTGTGCGAATCTATGGGCGCGGTTTCGGGGAAGGTGAAATTCGCTCTATCTTGGATCCCCGTTTCGTTTTCCCTGAAGAGTGGGTGGCTTCAGGATTTTTTATTCGGATCGAAGGTGAAGAAGGTTATATTCTTACCAACAGTCATGTGGTTCGAAATGCAACTCATCTTGAGATTATGTCGATCTTGACCAGCGAAGAGCTCTTCCAGGTCGAAGTTATCGGGCTTGTTCCTGATCTAGAACCCGATATCGCTCTTTTGAAAATGCCGGAAAAGGAAGTTCGCCGCTATTTAAAGATCGCACATCTTAAAACTCTTCCTGCTTTGAAGGTGTCTTTTTCAAAAAGCATTATGCGAGGAGATGAAGTGAAAGCCATTGGTTATCCGATGGGAATGGATGAACCCAATATCTCAGGAGGAGAGATTTCGAACTTTATCTCCGGCTCGGACTATTCGATTGAGCGTCTGGTGACGGACGCAGCAATCAATCCCGGAAATTCCGGGGGGCCTGCCATCACCAGTGGTGGTTGGGTGATCGGCATTAATACCGCGATGATCGTGCCAGCGGAAAATATTGGTTTTATTACTCCGATCTATCTGGTGGACAATGTTTTGCAAGATATTTTGGAAAAAGGAGAGGCGCAGATTCCCCGCTTAGGCGCAACCCTACAGAAAAATTCGGAGGCCAACGCCCGTTATTTGGGAATGAAGGCTATGGAGGGCGTGATTGTCACAGAAGTTTTTAAAGGCAGTCTGGCCGAGAAAATGGGGTTAAAAACGCACGACGTGATTATGGCAATTAATGCTCGCCCCATAGATCGTCACGGATATGTTCTTTTAGAGAAAAGCTATCGCAAAAAAAATATTTACGACATCATTCACGACACCCTTCCTTCTGATCTGATTTCCTTAAGTATTTTTCGTGAAGGAAAGCGTCTGACCTTGAAGTCGAAAGCAACCTCCTGGGCTGCCGGAGAGTTCCCTTCAAAACCTATCATCACTCAACGAGGTTATATCTACTTTGCAGGGATCATTATTCAGGAGGTTTGTGAAGAGGTGATCTCGGCTTTGACGGTCTATGTGGCCTTTGAACGGGTTCGCGCTTATCGTGACTACTCGGTTCAGGGGCACAACTTGATCGTGACCCATGTTGGGGGCGGAAGTATCGGGGACGAGGCTGGAGTCGAACTGGGGGATATGATCACGCGAATTAACGGACAAAGGGTGCAAAGTCTGCAAGAGATGCAGCACTGTCTGATCGAAAAAAGAAGGGCCGGAAGCCCCTTGGTCACCTTGGATTTTTCTTCGGGAGCTTTTGCTTGTTTTGAAAGAGAAAGTCTTTCCGAGGATGACATGAAGATTCAGTACCCCAGTGAGAAGAAATTCCACTCCTAACTAAAGAATTTTACTTAAAAAGGATCGCGTTCGTTCATTTTGAGCGTCGCTAAAGATCTGTGCCGGAGTTCCGATTTCAATAATTTGCCCCGCATCCATGAAGAACACGCGATCACAAACTTGTTTTGCAAAGCCCATTTCGTGAGTGACGACCACCATGGTTTTTCCGCCATGGGCTAAAGACTTAATCACATCCAAAACTTCTCCGACCATTTCGGGATCAAGTGCCGACGTCGGTTCATCAAAGAGCAGAAGCTGGGGTTCCATGGCCAAAGCGCGAGCAATGGCGACACGTTGTTGCTGTCCTCCCGAGAGTTCATGAGGATAGGAGTTCTCTTTTTCTGAAAGTCCGACACGTTTGAGAAGCTCTCGGGCCTTCATTTCAGCTTTTTCCCGGGTCATCTTTTTGACAGAAATAGGAGCCAAGCAGATATTCTCCAACGCGGTCATGTGTGGAAAAAGATTGAAGCGCTGAAAGACCATTCCAACATGAGAGCGTAAAAGATCGAGATCGGTCTCAGGATCGGTCACATTGAATTGATCCACGAGAACCTCACCACCCTGCGTAGTTTCCAAAGCGTTGAGACATCTAAGAAAGGTGCTTTTGCCTGAACCCGAGGGGCCGATGACACACACGACCTCATTGTCCTTAATCTCGCAGTTGATATTCTTAAGGACTTGCTTTTCACCGAAATATTTTTGCAGGTCTTTGACTTGAATCATGAGTTTTTAAACTTTCTTTCAAGAAGGTGAACTCCGTAGGATAGACCTAAAGTGATAATTAAATAGATGAATGAAATAAAAAGATAAGGCTCCCAATAGCGGGAATAGGCTCCAGCGGCGGTGCGAGCCGCATAGGCCAGTTCGGCAAGGCCAATGGCGGACACCAAGGAGGAGTCTTTTAATAAGGTAATCGCCTCATTTCCCAAGGGGGGAAGCATGCGGCGAAATGCTTGAGGAATGATAACTAATTTCATGGTTTGAAAATAGTTAAGACCTAAGGAGCGGGCGGCCTCAAATTGCCCTTTGTCGATGGATTGGATTCCTGCCCGAAAAATCTCGGCGATGTAAGCGGCGGCATTTAAAGAAAGAGCTAACGCCCCTGAGATAAATGCTCCGTATTCCCTTTTCAGATGAAGAGCCCATTGGCCTTGAATCAGCAGGCCTTCATCGGGATGAATGAGAAGTGGAACTAAAGCAAAATGAATCAGAAGAATTTGCACGAATAGCGGTGTGCCACGAAAAAAAGTTATATAAAGCTGACTGGGAATTCTTATAAAAATCGCGACCGGCCACTTCCAAGGACCTCTCTCCACGAACGCAATTTTTCCAATCCCCAAAAACAACCCCAGAAGAGTGCCAAAGAAGACCCCGATGAGCGTCAGCTCAAGAGTTGTCTGAAGGCCTTCTAAGAAAAGGGGCCAGTACTCGACAATGATGTCCGTGCGAAACCAGCTCAACATCAGTTCTTTTTCTCGGCGAAATAGTTTTTATAAAGACGATCATAGGTGCCGTCGGACTTGATGGCTTGAAGCCCTTCGTTGATTTTCTTAAGTAGGTTGTGATTTCCTTTTCTGACGGCGATTCCGTAATGTTCCTTGGTGAAGCTGGCATCGGAAACGGTTTTAAATGTTTTGGGATTATTTTTAAGGAAGTTATCAATAACGCCATTATCCGCAACAACCGCATCCACACCTCCATTTGTCAGCTCTTGTAAAGCCAAAGGGGTGCCCTCAAAGCGTTTGATATTTTGACTGGATTTACCCAGAAGACGACTGGCAATTTCATCCCCCGTGGTTCCGGTTTGTACTCCCACCTTGAGTAATTTCAACTCGTCGAACTTTGTCACCTTGGAAGAAACAGGCAAGGCAATCAGTTGCACGGCTTCAAAATAAGGTTCTGAGAAGTCCATGACTTTTCGTCGTTCTTCGTTAATCGTGATCGCAGAAATCAGGATGTCGCGATCTCCAGACTCGAGTTGGTTGAAGAGACCTTCCCAAGGAGTATTGACGATCTTGATTTTAAGTCCGGCTTTTTCTGCGATCGCCTTGATGATGTCGATGTCAAAACCCTGGACGGTTTTGTCAGCGGTCTCACTTTCGAAGGGGGCGTAGGCCGCGTCTGTTCCTACGATAAGTTCAGAGGCTGTTGGTTCTTGCTTTTTGGTGCAGGCAAGCAGGGTTAAACAACAGATAATAAGTGTCGTCGCAAACGGCTTCATGGATGTCACCTCGTCTAGAGCTGTATAGGGTCACTTGACCATTCCTAAGTCCTTGAGTCAAATGTGATTTATAGGTTGTTCCGGATAGGGTTGTTATGAACTTAATTTTTCGTCTATTGCATATTCTTTTGTTTTCCCGATTTCGATCAAAGGTTGAGGTGATGTCGGAATGTGCGACGCCGTTTCGAGTTTGGCCCACGGATCTGGATGTGCTGATGCATATGAACAATGGAATCTACTTATCCCTTCAGGATCTTGCCCGCGTGGACTATATGATTCGCGCGGGGGCTGCAAAAAAAATTTCAGAGCGGGGATGGTATCCTGTGGTGGCTTCTGAGATGATTCGCTTTCGTCGCTCTTTGCAGCCGTTTCAGAAGTTTGAACTTCACACCCGCCTGTTGAGTTGGGATGAGCGATATCTTTATTTAGAACATAAGTTCACCAGTCGGGGGGACCTCGTCGCTGTCGGCATGATTCGAGCTCGCTTTTTGAGCAAAGCCGGTGGATTGGTATCGCCCCAAGATCTCTTAAAGGTTTTGGATCTTTCGATGGAACCTCCCCCGTTTCCGGAGTATTTGAAGTCGTGGCTTTCGGCGGATCGAGACCACTCGAAGTCCCTGGGGCTTTAAACTAAAAAATCTCTGGACTTTTGTCTTGATCAAAACACAACCCTAAGTCCTGTATCAAGGTAGGGCACTTGCTCCCTTGTCCATTATTTTCCACAATGATTTAGTGGGATTAGAAATTTCAAAATTGAAAAATATCAAGATGTTGGTCCTCGACGTTGATGGCGTTTTAACTGACACGCGGGTGTGGTTTGACGGCAATGAATGGCGTCGGTTTTTTTCAATTCGAGATGGTGTTGGCATCAAACGCTTGATTGATGCGGGTTACAAGATCGCTGTTATTACCGGAACAAAGGCAGAAGACATTCGGACCCGCGTGAAAGCCTTGGGAATTCAGTATTTTTACGAAGGTGCGCTCGACAAAGAGCCCTCTTTCTTACGTTTGCAACAGGATTCTGGAATAAAGCCTGATGAGATGGCTTATGTCGGAGACGACATTTTTGATGTTCCTCTTCTTCAGTCTGTTGCCTTTGGAGCCACTGTCCCGGAAGCAGTGGATGAAGTTTTGGAAGTTGCTGAGTATGTCACTCGCAGACCTGGAGGGTGTGGGGCTGTGAGGGAAGTTTGTGATTACATCTATAAATATGGGGCCTTTTCCTCTAGGTAGGTAATGCATGCTAAAAAATGGTTTCAAAGCCGTTATGGTCATTGTTCTCGCCTTGCTTTTGCACAAGGCCGCCTTTGCGGCGGAGGTGGTAGATCTTCCTCCTGAAGAGTTGGCTCAAGAATCCGTTCTGCCGGTCTTTGATAAGCCGGTGAGCGTGAAAAATAGAAATATTCTTACCGACGGACGTTTTGAAGCAGACGTGTTCTACGGTTACGCGATGACCGAGCCGATTGCGAACGTCAGTAAAATGGGTTTAGGAATTTACTACAACACAAGCGAAAGCAGTGCTTGGGGATTGTTGTTAGCGAAGAATTCATCTGGTCTGTCCAGCTATGCCGATCAATTGAATCAGCAATTCAGTCTGCAATTTGATCGTGCTCCGTCTCCGGAAATGACAGGGATGATCGATTATAATCTGAAAGCTTTCTATGGGAAAATGAGTATTACCAAGTCGGTTGTTTTCAACACTCTTCTGTATGGCTCTGCATCGGTGGGAGCTGTAAAGTATGTCCACAAAACCTACCCTGCGGTCGCTTTAGGTTTGGGACAAAAATTCTATTTTACGAAAAATTGGGCCTTCCGTTTTGATCTTCGTCTTTACGCGCATCAGGCCCCTGTGCCGTTCTTGGCGGGACGTCTGAAACCTGCCGAGCCTGTGCCAAACTACTCAGATTTCCAAGAGCGCTTAACCCTCACGACGAACCTTGATGTGGGTCTGTCGTATTTGTTTTAAGAGGAGCTGACAGATGTTGAAAAAGAATATCACTTTCCTGATTTTGCTCCTGACTCTTGCGGCCCCTGGGGTCGTTAGGGCTCAAGCCAATGAGGCTGAAGAACTTGATGTTATTGAGTTGGAGATTGATAAGTCGGCTCCCAAGCCGGCACCTGCAATTTCTAATTCAGCACCGGCTTATCAGGAGGTTTCTCCAAAAGATAATACGCTGACAGATTTTTCGGGATTGGGAACATTGGCTCCCTTTCAGGAAATTTCAGTCATTCAAAAAAGATTTTTGCCAAAGACAGGGCGTTTTCAGCTTTTTGGGGGCTTAACAACAGTCACCAATGATCCGTTCTTTCTCACTTTTGGTGGTGTTGCTAAAGCCAGCTACTTTATGACAGAGCAGTGGGGTTTGGAGTTGAACTACTTCGGTCTTTCGACGTCCAACCGCCAGGCTACCGACGAACTTCGTGAGATCCAAAACGTATCGACTGAAAACTT
>JAHRXB010000118.1 GCA_019104905.1 Bdellovibrio sp. | reverse complement strand
GGTACATCTACAGCGGTCCCTACAACTGTCGTGCTTCCGCTGTGATTGATAAAAACTCCGTATACCCTGGAGACGGTTATAGAAAGCTTGGAACTTTCAGCGGACTGTCAAAAGCCGCCATCTTTAACCAGTAATCCGCGGCGGCAGCCGCACAGAGCGGAAGCGCTAAGCGCGGAAGCTGAAGTAGAACGAAACATTTTTAGAAGAATTTTAAAGGAAACTAAACAGGAGAGAGAATATGGAAACACTTAACAACAAGACTTTAAGTTTTCCAGCAAAGTATTTCACACGAGCTTTCGCGGCGCTGGGAATTGTTTTATCGCTAGTAGCGTGTAGCAAAGATGGTGGCGGATCTGGAGTGACTACAGCCGTGTACGGAAATGGCTGCACTAACTGCGGCGCCATTTCAAGCCCGGTGCTTTTAACGACTTTCCAAATGCAAAGCGGAAGTGGCAACGTCGTGTTCTCGAACATGCAGATGTACGGTCAGTCTACTAGCATCGTCGCTAACGCATCTGGCAACATCTATCGTAACTATCAAGGTCCGATCGCAATCCAGGGTCAGATGACAGTGACTCAGGCTCAGCAAGACTGGGGCAGTGGCTGTATCATTCAACCCGGTACTTATACTGTGCAAACTTACTCAGTAGGACAGATGGGCATGGCCGGTGGAGATGTGCTGGTTCCTGTGATGATCGCTGGTGGTATTGAGATGCGTATCGATGGCCCTCTTAACACTATGGCTGGTGGTGTGTTAGAGCAGAATGGTCAACGCCTTTACGCTCGTGTGAGCATCGTCAAAGTGAATGGGTATGTGTGCTCGTCCACTTTCTTTGGTGACTTCAACTAAGAAATCCGAAGTCTTCGGGTGACTAAATAAGCTCTGCGGATCTTCTTCAGAGCTTATTTTATTTTGTGCGTTCTCAAGGGTCATAATCGGTTTACATAATAATTCTTGCACTTGGAGGAAAGTCTAGGTGTAATGAGGTATGGAATTACCTCTTTGGATCGACTTCTTTGATGAACTGCAAAATGTACGAGGACGTTCTCAGAATACGGTGATGGCTTATCGCCGCGACCTGGAACTCTATATCGAGTACCGCAAAACCAATAAATCAGTCAGTGGCTTTTATGAGTTTATGAAGAAAAGTAAACTCGGCACTCGCTCTCAGGCGCGAGTGATCTCCTCTTTACGCACGTACTTTAAGTTCTGTGAGTCGCGTGGCATGAAGTGCCCCGAACTTCGCGAGCTTCGACCACCGAAAGTAAAGGTGGGTTTGCCAAAAGTTTTAACTCCTCAAGAGTTCCAGCAACTTTTTGACGCGGCAGAAGGGGCGGATGCAGCAAAAACAGCTCGCAATCAGCTGACCTTGTTGTTTTTGTATGGCTTAGGGTGCCGCGTTTCAGAATTGATTTCTCTGAATATCATCGATTTTAATGCTACGGATCGTTGGATTAAAGTTTTGGGAAAAGGGAGTAAGGAACGTTTGGTGCCTTTGACAGAAAAATTGGCAGAAAGCCTGTCTCATTATCTTAAAGAGCATCGTCCTTCTTTGGTAAAAGAAAACTCTCCTTCCATCTTAATCAATGATCGAGGTCATCGTCCCTCACGCGTGGATGTGTGGCGTTGGTTGGCGGCATGGTCGGCACGCGCAGGCTTTGCTGAACCGGTAAATCCTCACAGATTCCGTCACGGTTGTGCGACAGCGCTTTTAGAAAGTGGAGCGGATCTTCGTTCCATTCAAATGCTTTTGGGACATGCGAGTATTCAAACGACCCAAATTTATACCAATGTGACGACCAACACCATGTCGCGCACGATTGAAGAGCATCATCCTCTTTCACAAATGTCGGAAGTAGAAAAGTAATTCGTCCGAACCTCGAAAGAGCCTCTCTGTGAGAGGCTCTTTGTTTTCAATTTAAGCCGCGATCTTTTTTGCTCAGATCGTCGGTCATGAAAATACAATCACTTATTCGCGAAAATGATCGTCTTGTTCCTGTGGAAGTTGAACTGAGTTTTGTTCCGGGGCTTCCACAAATTCAATTCTTAGGATTGCCCGATCAGGTGATCAAAGAAAGTATTCACCGTATTAAAAGCGCCATTCGTTCTCAAGGTTATGAGTTTCCCAAAGCTCAGCAGGTTTTGGTCAATCTTCGTCCTTCTCATCTTAAGAAAAGCTCTCGGGGGTTGGAGTTGGCAGTGGCGTTGGGATTGTTGTGGGAAAGTGAGCAAATTCCTAAGCCCACAGAAGATTCTGTATTGGTATACGGAGAGCTGTCGTTGAATGGGGAGGTGTTTGAGCCCGAGGATCTTGTGGAAGACTTTGAATCTAGCAAAAACCTTGTGTGGACGGGGAGGTCTGCGAATTCTCAAGCCTCCTTTCCTCGAGTCACACTTCAAGAGCTTCGCGACTCTCCGTCGCCTGATTTTGTTCCCGCTGTGCTAAAGCAATATGAACTGCAGCGTCCTTCTTTCGGTTTAGATCTGGAGTTTCCCGAAAGGCAGGCGGAGGTTTTGAGATTGACTGCCTTGGGTGAGCATTCTCTTTTATTGGCGGGCCCCTCAGGTTCCGGGAAAAGTACTTTCGCAAAATCCTTATTGTCTCTGCTGCATGAACCATCCCCCTCAGACATGGCAGAGATTCTTCGTAACAACAAAGGGTTTTCAAATGAAAAATTAAATTGGCGTCCTCTGGTGCTCCCCCATCATTCCATATCGCCCCTCGGTTTGATTGGTGGGGGAGTGCCTCTTTGTCGTGGTGAAGTGTCGCGGGCGCACAAAGGTGTTTTGGTTTTGGATGAACTTTTGGAGTTCCATCCTCGCGCTCAGGAGGCTTTGCGTGAACCGATGGAAGAGTCCCGCATTCGTTTACGACGAGGGCGATTTGTTGAAGAGCACCCCACGGAGACTTTGGTGGTGGCCACAACAAATCTTTGTCCCTGCGGGGATTGGGTGCCACAAAGTAAAGTGGTGTGTGGACGCTCCTTAAGAAAGTGTCAGTCTTATGCTGAAAGGTTGTCGGGGCCGTTGGTGGATCGCTTCCAGGTGATTTTCTTTACCCAAAAACGAGAGACGGGAAAGTCGGTCTCGGGAATGGAAATCCTCAAAGATCTTGAATCCGCTCGCGCTTTTCGAAGATCTCTGGCTCTTAAGGATCCTCGGTTTTTAAAGGCCTCGGGGCGCTGGACGTGGGAGGAGCTGATCAGGGATCTACCCAGCTTTTATATGAACGAGCTCTTTCCTAAAGAGTTGGCCTCAAGGCGACGGGATCTTGCGACGCTTCGAGTTGCAAGGTCTTATGCGGATCTGGAGTTGGAGGAAAAACTGGAGCCTCGCCATGTCGAAAAAGCCCTTAAGATCACGTTCGTTCCGTTTGAAGCCCTAAAAAGACTGGGGGGATAGCTATTTGATTTTTAAAAGGAATTTGGAGGTGGCGGCCGGAATTGAACCGGCGTGAGCGGTTTTGCAGACCGCGGCCTAACCACTTGGCTACACCACCCCATAGAGGATCTATAATCTACGGGCGGAACGGTCCCAAGTCAATGCCTAAGACAAGGTGGACCTATGGGTAAAAATAAAAAGCCTCAGTTTGGAAGAAACTGAGGCGGTTGTCGTTCCTGGGGACCCGAGGGGTGTTACTGACAGATTAACACCTTGACCTCAGCTTCAGAGCCAGTGAAAGGCATGCAGCGCAAACGTGCACCCACTCCTTTGGCTTCAAGGACTGTGAATGAACCGATAGAGGTGAACAGCGAAGAGGAAGACGTGAGATCGCGAGATCCATTTTCCTCAATGCGAATGTGTTGCTCCAGATGTTCACTATCGGTCACGGCGACAGTGCTAAAAACGTTCAATTTTTTAGTGGCTTGAATAGCCATGGTGGCGCCAATCCCGCCGAAGGCAGTTCCGCCGTTGAGGCTGCTGATGATACCCGCTTCACACTTTGTGACTCCTTGGGATTGCACTTTGAGTGCGCAAACCAAAGATTGTGCGGAGGCAACAGAAGACATCAATAAAATTCCAACGAGAGCAGAGAGAATACTTTTGGGGGACATAGAGACTCCTTTGATTGTTTTAAATAGCATTCGGGTTCGTATCATTGCGATATTTGTTCCATCCTCAGATAAATAGAGTGCGATTTGAAGAGCTTAAGCGCGTGGGGAGTGCCGTAAATGATCGATGGACATGACGACATGTGGTGTTGTGTCTGGCAGTGTCTCGTTTTGAGCTATTTTGCGAGCGGATGAGGGACGGGCTTGTATGCACTTTTAATAAACAATTCGTTATAGAATTTTTCGAATTAATCCGAAAAAAGAAGTGTTGCTTGAATACAGGAGTCTCGAAGTGAGGCATTTGGCCTTTCTTATTTTGCTGATGCTGACAGCGTGCACGGATGTCGTGCCCGAGGTTTCTGTTTTTCGCCGAGCGCAGTCCTCAAGCATTCGATTTCAAAATTTTTCTCCAGCGCAAAATCCCACCAATTCCCTCTCCGAAGTATCCGTGTTGCCGATTGAAACGGGCGAGTTTTCGGCCTTTAAGTGGACTCTGGTTTCTTCTTTAGATTCTTGTAGCAGTCAGAATTATGATGTTCTTTCCGAAACTTCGCGGGGAGTGCCGTTTCGGTTTACTCCCTCTGCAGACGGCGCCTACAGAGTTTGTGTGATTGGAAAAAGCTCGGTAAGTGGAGAGTGGCAAGCGGCGGATCTTGCCTCCAGTTCCGTCGATTTTGAAGTCGATACGCTGGCTCCTCAAGAGAACTCTATTAAAATCAATAACGGAGCCCTGTTGACCAATGCAATGCTTGTCACGCTGAACTTGTCCAGTCGAGGGGCGAGTGAATTTTATTTGGCAACAGACTCAGCTTGCAGTGGGGGCGGATCTTGGCAAAGTATGAAAGACAGTTTGACGACGACGTTGGCGACGGCAAACTCAGAAAATACCATCTTCGTTAAATACAGGGATCGGGCTTTAAATGAAACCGCCTGTATCTCTAGCGCAATCACTCATGACGGAGTTTCTCCCTCAGTGACGCTTTCTACCTCGGTATCTGAGCCATTTAATGCGTCAAATTTTTCCGTAAATATCGGTTTCAGCGAAGGGGTCACAGGTTTTTCTTTGGAAGATATCTCAGTAACGAATGGAACTGCCAGTGGCTTGGTGGGTTCAGGGCATGATTACTCGGTGACGATCACGCCTTCGGGGCAAGGGCCGGTTACAGTAAGTATTGCTGCTGGGGTTGCGCAGGATAGTGCGGGGAATGGAAATTCAGCTTCTGCAAATCTCACAAGGACTCACGATACGGCAGGGCCGATATTTACAGGCCTCGGTGATGACAACGCCTGGACGACCTCCAAGACCTGGAATTGGGGGTGTAATGAGACTTGCACTTATCGTTTTGTGATAGACTCGACCCCATCAACAATACCCTCGGGGCCTTATAGCTCATTAGCCACGGCGACTCAGGCCTCAGGTAATGGGACTTATTATCTTCATGTCCAAGCGATGGATACCGCCGGAAATGTTTCCACGACTCATGTGTCGGCAAAGCTTGATAATACCGCACCTGCCGCAGTGACGGGAATAAGTGATGGCATTGCACAGAGTGATCTCTCTGCCAGCCCCGTCATTAGTTTTACCAGTGGATCTGATGCCCACAGTGGAGTGCTGAAACATAAACTTCGTGTCATCCGAGCTTCTGACAGTGCTGTGATGAAAGATTGGCATGATTTTACCTCGGGCAGTGCGGTCACAGGTTTAAATTTGGCGACAAATACGTCTTATGAGGTGCAACTTAAGACAGTTGATATGGTGGGTTTGGAATCCGCGGTGGTTACCAGTGACGGTTGGATTGCCGACGTGAGCCCACCGACTTTTTCATCTCTTAGTTTGGGCGCCACTCCGTCTGGGGCTAGTCAGACGCCGACTCTTTCTTGGGTCGGGAGCGATGGCACGGGAGGCGCTGGAATCGCTGGTGGATACGAAGTTCGGATTTTCCGAACGTCTGATAATACTCCTATAGGCTCTTGGAGTCCATTGACTGCAGGTGGAAGTATTGTCGGCTTGTCTCTGGCTTATAATACGCAGTATTACTTCAAGGTGCGCGCTGTTGATGTGGCGGGTAACACCGGAGAGTCAGCGCCGTCGTCAAATTGGCTGACACCTTATTGTCCTCCCAATTATATCCGAGTTCCTCAGTTGACGGGCTATGCCGCGCAAGATTTTTGTGTTGCAAAATATGAAATGAAAAACGTCGGTGGAGTGGCAACGTCAGCGGCGGCGGGGTTGCCTTGGGTCGACATTTCCAGAGGAGATACTGCTGCGACCGCAGGGGGAGCCTGGAAGGTTTGCAAAGATTTGGGTGCTCAGTATGATTTGATCTCCAATGCCCAATGGCAGGCTATTGCGAGAAATATTGAGGCCGTGCCCTCAAATTGGTCAGGCGGCGCGGTGGGCTTAGGAGGGTTTAGTCGTGGGCATACCGATAATTCGCCATCGTCAGCCCTTGCCGCAGACTCTAATGATGACAATGGATGCGTGGGGACTGGAGAGTCCTGCACTGGAACCGTTTGGAATTTACAACGTCGCACGCATAGGCTTAACAATGGAGAAGT
>JAHRXB010000115.1 GCA_019104905.1 Bdellovibrio sp. | reverse complement strand
TCAGGACCCCATTGAGAGAAATCAGCTTTCTTAAGATTGATGTCGATAGCACCAACCGCAATCACTGTTGGAAGCGCTGCAGGATAAGAAACTTTAGGAGTTCCGCTGTTTCCAGAAGCTGCAACCACAGTCACACCTGCTTTATCAGCTTTATTAACAGCATCGCGTTCTGCAGGAGTTGACCACATACCCCCCAAAGACATGGAGATAACATCTACTTTTTGAGCGATACCCCAGTTGATACCTTGAGCGATCGCTACGTTTGAGCAACCTTGCTCAGAACAAACACGACCTGCCAAGATTTTCGCTTTTGGAGCAACACCTGTGAAGCCAGATCTGTCCATAACACCTGCGATTGTTCCCGCAACGTGTGTTCCGTGACCTACTTTATCAGTGTAATCAGAACCATTAGAGTCACCAGTGAAGTCTTGTCCTTTTTCGAAGTTCGCCTTCAAAGAAGGATGTGCTTCATCGATACCAGTGTCTAGAACAAGAACGCGAGCACCCGCGCCTCGGTTAGACAAAGCCCAAGCTTCCGGAGCTTTTACTGCATGGATACCCCATGGAGTTTTTTGTCCCACTTTTTGTTGTTGAGATTGTTGAGCTTTCGCCAAGAAACCTTTTACTGGACGTGGAGCTTCGTGGAAAACTTCCTTTTCTACGTAAGCTACTGCAGGATTCGCCTTCAATTTTTCAATCTCAGCTTGATCTGCCGTGTTTACAATCAAAGTGTTCAAGTTCTCAAGGCTGTCTTCAACCTGTCCGTCAACTTTTGCAAGTTCACTTGGTTGTCCGCCCAACTTGAAACCTTTAAGTGCATAAGACCCCTTCATCTTATACGCCATGTGTGCTGATTTGAATGCTTCTTTGTCCTTCATGATGACGATCACGCGCTCTGCTTGAGCCGCTGTCGCAAACAACACAGTCAGGATAAGTGCAAACACGTTGAGTTTCATTAAATCCCCCCATATCCATGGACTTCAACAATTGAAGTCCTCATGAGGAGGCACTTCATTTCAGGTTGAAAGATTTATCAAGTACTCTTTTGGAACCAGTTGCACTTTTTTAATCAAGGAAAAAAATGAAATTTTCTGTCATGGCCGCAGTAGTTCCAAATTGGAACCCCAGTTCGATTTTAGGACCAGAACGAGCCAAACTATTAATAATGCTTATAGAACCCATCATTTATTTGAAATTATGCTGCCTAATATTAAATCAACGCAAATAACGCCTGGCGTCTTTATTTTCTTGTTCCCAAACAGATTTTAGGCACCAAAACCGCCCCCTTTTGGGAGCGTGCTCAGGCGAACTTTCAGTTTTAAGACCGTCCACAACATCTCAAAACTATCGCGCACGATATGGACTCGAGAGGCCTCTTGATGCTGCCAACGAATAGGAACCTCGATCACTCTTTGATTTTTTCTCAAGAGAAGAAGAATCAACTCCACATCCCAAGCAAAGCGCGCCACCTGCAAATAAGGCAAGATCTCAGTTCGAAAGAACGGACTATTTTTAATAAGCTTAAAACCGCATTGAGTGTCACGAAAAGGAAGTCCCACAATAGAACGCAGAATCTTATTAAAGCTCTTTCCCATGCTCTGCCGAAGCCAGTGCTGCCGAACCACGATGTCACTCTTCGGAAGCGCTCGCGAACCCATCGCCAGGTTGCACTCGTCACGGACCGCCCACAACTTCTCCAACTCTTCCCAGGGTGTCGCCATATCTGCATCGGCAATTAAGACCCACTCGCCCGACGCCTGGCGAATTCCCTCGTGAACGGCCGCTCCTTTGCCCTGATTGGTATTAAGCTCCAGCAGACGCAAATTCGCCCAGGTCGCCTGCGCCTTTTTAACGACCGAAGATGTTTGGTCTTTGGATCCATCATCGACAACAAAAACCTCGGTGACGGACCACGTGGCTTCGCTTCGTTGAGAATATTTTTGCAAAGCCGCCAAGGTCTTCGGCAAACGTCCTTCTTCATTATAAGCCGGAATAACGACGGAAATCGTTTGCATCAATGCCCCTGATCCTGGGAAGACTTTTTCTCAATGGAGGCCCCCACAGGTAAAAAGAAACTCAAAGGACTTGAGAAGAAGCGCCCGACAACCGCCTTACGAATCGCACGACGCTGAGGAGGATTAATCCCACGAGCTTTGATCGCCACAAGCAAGGCCATTCCAAAACTGACCCCCACATTGAAGGCACCAATAAAGAAAATGCCAACCACCGCTCGCCAGAATTCCCATGTTTTTAAAAATTCAGTTCCCAGAACAGGCAAAGCACCGGCCAAAGTTCCCGACGACAAAGTCACATGTCTTACATCCAAAGGAAGCCCTATGAATTTCATAATCTCGGGCACCATTCCTAAAAGCAGTCCCAAAGAAATATTTCCCAGCAGACCTGACATGTTCTTCTCTAAAAATACGGCGATGTTGCGCGCGCCTCGTTTGCCAAAGACAGCGCGAAGCCCTGGGCTGCGCGAAAGTGTTTTGCGAAGTGAATTGAGCGCAAACCAGTTATCCCCCCAACCAGCAAAGATACTGGATAGCCATAACAAAATCCCAGTGAATGAGGCATGAATCAACACCGGCCCCAGAATGTCGACAGACTGATAGGCGCTGTGTGCCTTAGCCTCTCCCATCAGATGATTGCCGAAAAGAAGAAAGAACACTGTATCAATGAAGATTACTGTGGGAACCACAAAGAGCACGTTCCCCAAGATTGAAGCCACTTGTGAACGAATCAGATGGACGATCTCACTAACCAGATTCTCCATACCTTGGGTACTATCCACGTCTTGCATTTTTTCTGCTAAGGCAGGAGCTGTCATCGCGGGTTGTTTGGTCCCCAACGTGAACCCCGCAAGATGAATAGCGACAAAACTCAAAGCATAATTCAAAGACGCCAAGAAGCCTTCAGCAAAACCAGAAAGTCCCAAACTCAAGATCCCGACCTTCACATAAACGGTGATCGCGGTGATCGCGCCGCCGCCTCCGGCAGCTTGAAGCATGTGACGGTACTCTTCTTTGGTGCGCGTGATATAGTGCTCACCGGTCTCGGCCGCGCGTTCAACAACCTTGCGGGCAAATAAAGAGATGTTCTGCGAAAATAAAGACGTAATACTGCGCAGATCCTGATTTTCTTCAACCAACTTAGATAAAAAGCTTGTCACCTTTTTGCTATCTACTCGTTCGGTCAGCAAAATCTCGAGAAGACTATCTATACGCTGCAGATAGGTTCGTAAGCGCATCATCTGGAATACTAAATCAATACTGACGCCGTATTCGTCCAGATGCTTATGGACTTGCGCCAATTCCTGACGACACTCCCACACAATCATGCGAAAGCGTGAGGCTTTTTCCAAGGTTTGAGTTTTATCTCCCGAATGATAGGAGTTTAAGAATTCCTCAAGGCCGCGCACCAGAGAAAAGAACGCGGAATCGCGAAAGGAAGGCTTATCCAAACGATACCTTATCGCTGGAGCTAACCCAATGGCCCGCACCTGAATCACCAAATAAACCAATGCATCTTCCAGATCCGCGCCGAGGCGGTTCCAGTCTTGCTCTTCAGAGCCGACTTCGTAATAGAATAACTCCACCAGTTTATCGAAGGTGACATTATCGATAGAGGCCAACCACAGGGGGTCGTCCTTATCCGGAAACAAGGCCCAAAATAAATAACCCAACTCATGGTCCAAGGGAGGCGTGGGAAGGACCTTCATCATAAAACGGTCCACCATCTCACTCCACAGGCCAAGCTCTTTCGGAAGCCCCGTTTCAGTGAATAGCTCCAATCCGCTCACTTCCCGAACAACGGTTCTAAGAATGACCGCGACATCTTTTTTCCAGTTCGGATTTCGATCCAAGACCAAAAGGAAGAACCGCAATCGAGTCACCGGCAAACGCCCGGTTTCCTTTTCCAAATGCGAATCAACCGAACCTTCATATCGAATCCACTGCAGAACCTTCACCAGCCACTGAAGCTTGTCCTCCAGTTGTCTATTTTCTTTTGCAGTTGCTAACAGAACATCCAAGTCACTATGAACTTTACCACGCTGTTTGTACTGAATAAGTCGATGCAAGAAGGCCTTGATTTTTTTAAGCATTAACGAATTTTAAAAGGGATGACCTGATTTTTGGTAGAAGCAATGCAGCATGCATGACGCGACGGTACAGCCAAAAGTAAGGCCGTATCTTTGAGGAGGGGTTGGAGCAACAATTCGTGGCATTCCATGTAAAAGACCCTCCGTGTTAGAACCTGGGGCATGACACGATATCTATTCGCAATTCTAATTTCGTTCTTTTCACTCACGGCGTGGTCCGAGACTCCTTTGGGAAATTTTCAAGGTCTCGATGTAGTCTCTGGAAAAGAGTCTCAAGTTGCATTTCCTTCTGAGAAGAAGGCGACGATTCTGGTTTTTATTTCGGCCAAATGTCCCTGCTCTGCAAGTCATGAAGTTCTACTTAAAGATCTAAGCTCAGAATATAAAGAGTTCGCTTTTTTTGGCGTTCACTCCAATTCCGATGAAGATCAGGAGACCACCAAAAAACATTTTTCTGAAACCCAGCTTCCCTTCCCCGTTCTGCAAGATCAAAAAAACTTTCTCGCAAACAAGTTAGGCGCTCTTAAAACACCGCATGCTTTCGTCCTTAATAATAACGGCGAAGTTATCTACCATGGCGGAGTCACTGACAGCCACGTCGGCCCTTCAGCGAAAAGACATTTTTTAAAGGACGTCCTTGAAGATCTTCGCGCGGGAAAGGCACCTCGCCACAAAGAGGGCCGGGCCTTAGGTTGCTATATCCAAAGAGAAGAGGACTAAAATGAAATATCTTTTGCTCATTCTTGGCTCTTTGTTTTCTTTTGCGTGCGCTCGCCCCGACTATCTTTCACAAGCGGAATGGGATCAGCAAAATAAGCCGGCGAACACGGACACCTGCCAATGGAAGCTTGCGAATCTTGATGCTTGCGCCCACATTCAATGGCTGCGCCCACCGACCAGTTCAGAACCCGCAGAACTTACGATCGAATTGGCAGGAAATATTCCTGAAGACACGACTCTCTCTGCTTTGTTATGGATGCCCTCCATGGGACACGGTTCTGCCCCTGTTCAAGTAGAACGTCTGTCGGCCTCTTTGTATCGCATTACCAAAATCTATTTCATCATGCCTGGCGACTGGGAAGTCCGCATATCCTTTAAGAATTCATCTCAAGTTTTGGATCAACTCACAATCCCTCTGATGGTCCCATGAAAATAGCTGTTTATCTTTTCATCTTTCTTTTTCACTCCTCAACCTGGGCCGCCAGTTGCTGCGGTGGGGGCTTCTCGATCCCGGCCCTTATCCTTGGGGACGACAAAGCTCAAGTCACCAGCACCTACTCGTATTCTCAAGTGAGCGACGATGTCCTGGACAACGAAAAGTGGTTGCGTCGCCATGACGACAACCTCACCCAAACCTTGAAGCTTGAAGGAGCCTTGCTTATTTCCGATGAATCCCAAGTGGGGCTGTCCCTCCCGCTCATCACAAAATCAGCGCAAAACGCGGAAAGCACCGGCGGCGTCGGAGATC
>JAHRXB010000102.1 GCA_019104905.1 Bdellovibrio sp. | reverse complement strand
TATAAGGAAATGAAGATGAGCGAAATGCTTCCCACTTTGTCGGAAGCCGAGGCTTTAAAGTTATTGTCTGAAAACGGCAAATTGGTAAAGCGTCCCTTCGTTATTGGCGATGACACTTATCTTGTCGGTTTTAAAGAAGATGAGTGGAAGAAAGTCTTCTAGGGATCTCTCACCCTTAAACAATCAAACCCCAGCGAAGAAATCTTCCCTGGGGTTTTTTCATGTTTTAGGGTGGCGACGATTGTGTGGAGGCTTCGGTAAAGAGTCATCCTTATTCATCTTGAAGATAAAATAGAGCCCCACAAAAATAATCGCTAAAGATAAGATCACAATCCATAGGCTGATCATAAAAACCTCCTTTAGCAGTCTTATATTGCCACAAAATAAGGTTACCCATAATCCTGGATTGTCAGAAATCAGGTACAGCCTAAAGCAAGGCTGTACCTCTTAGTTAGAAACAAAGAGTGGCGCCGGTTTCAGGACTACAGCCATTCCAGAATGTCTTTTTGCATGACGCATTCTGCGGAGTTTTCCACTGACCTTTAGCCATACACGATTGCCAATAAACACTTTCGATATCTGAGGCTTGAGCATCAAAATCAGAAATCATTTCTTTCAATAGATCGCGCGCTTGAGCTTCCGACATATCCAGCTTTGTCGCCATAGCTGCGATTGATTCTGACTTCGGAAGACTGCGATTGCTGATCGCACGAATATCTTTTTCAGAAAGACCGACACGCTGAAACGAGTTCAATCCTTCGTTAGAAACTTGCGCGAAAGCTGTTTGAATTTGTTCCGCAGCAGAAAGACTGATTTGGTGTCTTTGCGCGAACTCCACCACCGCTGGATCTGTTTCCAGGTTGAGCTGAGTGGAGCCTTCGTAGCATCGATATCTTCCGCATTCACGATAACGTGGAGGACGACGATCATGGCCGTGATGATGGCCATCCCCGTTGGAGCCAATGCCAATGCCGATGGCAACCCCGATAGCTCCTGCTGCAATATCCGAAGAGTCACAGCCTGTATTACAAAACAAGGTGGTGATAAGAAGCCCTGATAAAATAATCTTCTTCATAGTGGTCCTTTCTTTTAGAGCAATGCCTCTTTGACACTGCCGATTGAGCACTGGCCCAAAGAAGCAACGATAGTGCCAGGAAAAAATGCACCACTTTGAAAGGATCTTAGATAGCGAATTTCAGTTGCGGCGAGTTATCTTCGGGCTCCGACTTCTTTTGAGTGCCCAGGCGAACTCCCAAACCCACAAGACGGACTGGAGAAGCCCGTCGATTCCAAGCTTTTTCTAAAAGACGTTCGAAATCTGCAATGGTCGGTATCTCGTGAGTGACCTCTTCGTGTGTTGTTTGTTTGAAATCAAAAAACTTTAATTTCACAACCAAACCTTTGATGCGATCTTGATACTCGCCCTTCTCAAGGCGACGACGGAAATCTTCATAGAGGCCCGGAATCTGTTTGCGACACTCTTCCAAGGATTGCAGGTCGCGACTGAAAGTTTCTTCGACGGTCAAAGACTTTCTTTCCCACTCTGTGATGACCGGGCGCTGGTCCTCACCTCGAGCAAACTCATAAAGCTCTTGCGCGCGGGAGCCAAACCAATGATGTAACTCAAACACCGTGTACTTCTGGATATCACCGCAAGTGCGAAGACCCAACTCGTGCATCTTCTGTGCTGTGACCTTTCCAACTCCAAAGATTTTTTCTACCGGCAGTTCCTTCACAAAAGCTTCAACATCTTGGGGACGAACCACAAATTGACCGTTGGGCTTTTTCCAATCACTGGCAATCTTAGCTAAAAACTTGTTCGAAGCCACCCCCGCTGAAGCGGTCAGATGAAGTTCAGTAAAAATCAAACGACGGATTTCTTGGGCAATCAAGGTCGCACTGCCCCCAAACTGTTCACACTCTGTCACATCGAGGTAGGCCTCGTCTAAGGACAAAGGTTCAATCTTGTTTGTGAATCTCTCAAGAATTTCACGCACTTTTCGACTTTCAGTTTTATATAAGTCGAAATGAGGAGGTATCAAAATAAGCTGCGGGCACAACCGCACCGCCTGGGACGAGGGCATGGCGGAACGAACACCGAACTTTCGCGCCTCATAACTGGCGGTACATAAAACACTTCGTGAATTGGGCGGCCCCCCGATTCCCAAAGGTTTCCCCTTCAGTTCCGGTCGGTACTTCACCTCAACGGCCGCATAAAAACAATCCATGTCGATGTGGATGATCTTTCTCATTTACACATTATTTACATATCAGAACAAAGAAATCAAGTCGGATCTACTTCCATCTCGACGGGAGTCTGTTCTGCCACAGGCAGGCCCTTTACGGGAGAAAACTTCGCCGAGATAAGCGCATGGGCTTTGTCGGCAATCAAACCTCGATCCTCTTCCGGAGAAACATGAATCTGTTCCAAGAACTCAATCTCTGCTTTTACGGATTTGAGGGTTAAGGATTTCCAAAGCGAAGTCACAAAAGGAATGTCTCCATACCAACAAACATGGTCTCGCCACTTCAAAGAAAATTCCTCACCATTGATTTGGCGAAAATTGACGACCACCGGTTGCAAAGGAACTCCGGCATGAGCCGCAGCCATCATCAACGTCTTTTTAAAAGGCAACACCTGTTCACCGTTGGTGGACGTGGCCTCGGGATAAAGCACCACGCGATAGCCGTCCCGCAATACTTTAACAATGGATTTCATTTCATCCAAAATACGCGTGCGACTGCGACGCTCGACATAGATACATCCTCCCATCTCAGTCAGAAGACCAAGAAAAGGAGTCTCTTTCATTTCGTTCGAAGTCACAAATAGCATCGGCGCGCAGGACGCCAACATCAGAATATCCACAAAGCCCATGTGATTGCTGACCAAAAGATACTTTTGATCAGCTTGAGGTTTATTAATCACGGTTAAGTCCAGATTAAAAACCCGCAGAATCCATCCACTAAAAGCCGCCGTGTTTCGTGAAAACATTTTCAAACGCTTATCAGGATCACGACTGAGAAGATGGCAAGCATAGGACCACGCTAAAAAGGCGATAATAATAAGAACAAAAAGTATAAAGCGGTAGGCTCCGCGAAGCCCGTTTTGAATCTCTTCCACAGAGCTCTATTTAAATCTTCTTGGCTCGAAATGGTCAAGGAATCTAAGGACAGTCGACCTCGTTTATGTCCACATAAAGAGCGCGAGTGAAGGCACGAGCTTTGCCGGCCCCGATTAAAGTCGCTGCTAAATTACCGCGCAGAATTGCAGAACCACCACATTCCGTCTCAAGCACAGGCCCCTGCTGTCCTAGAGGCTGACTCACTTTTGCCACTTGCTCTTGAGCTTCAATCTCCAATGCCTGCTTCACGCCTTGTGAGCCCGCCTTAAAAATTTCAAGATCAACACGCGCTTTTGTTTGGGAGGGGTAAGCACGAAGACTTGTTAGCTGATGGGTATTTGATATGACAATTTTCTTTCCTGGAGCTGCTTGCAAAGTCAGTGCGAATGTACAGGCGCCACGCGCCACCCTCTTGTCTTCCTCTTTCTTGACGTAAAGTCCTGTGGGAATCGCAAAACGTCCCTCACCAACTTCCATCAGCTCATGAGTTCCGACAGGAACTTCGCAGGAATTTCCGGCAATCTCTACAGCACCTAATCCCAAAGCATAAGTCTGACTAACAAAGAGAACACTTGCTGCCAAAAATATAACGCCCTTACCCACACATCCTCCTTTAAGTCCCCTGGAAACCTTTTGTCACCAGCTCGGAACCTTAAGAGACACTATTCAAATAAAGTGCCAGGTCATTTTATCCCGTCGTGAGCATGCCGCTGGCAACACCGGTGACTGTTTCTCGCAGAAGCGGAATGTCTTTTTTTTCTAGAGCTAGAATCTGCAACACATTCAAAGGATGAATTAGAGGTGAACGCAGTTGAATGCTGGTTTCCAACCACGGGCGATACCACAATAAACTCTTTTCACCTGAAATTTCATGCACTGCCTTTTGGCAGGACTCGTACTCATCCTGAAACTTTCTAAGGAATCCCTTCACGACAACTTCCGGCAAAGGGGAAGAATGTAAATACAGAGCGAAAACTTCCAATTCAATCTTGGCCAAGGTGAAACCCAGTACCTTGATATAAGAACTAAATAAAGACGACGTTTTAAAAAGATGCTGATATCTCTTTTTTTCCTGGGAAGACAGCGTCTTCCAGAAGCTGCCCACACCCCACCAACTGGGAAACAAGGCTCGCGTCTGTGTCCAACAAAGAACCCAAGGAATCGCGCGTAGGTTTTTCAGATTTACCGGCCCTTGTCTTTTGGAAGGTCTTGATCCCAAACGTAAATCTTTTAAGAACGAATAGGGCGTGGCTTTTTCAATCAACGTCAGAAACTCTGGCTCATGCAAAATCCCCTGATAGGATTTTTGTACAAACTCTGACATTCGCAGAAGATCTTTTTGTGCATGGCCCCCCAGTTCACGAGGCTCACCCCCCTCATCCCGCGCGAAGGTGAATCTTTCGATTTGTCTTTTTAAGATTTCGGGGGCCGCGTAACTTCTATAAATCATTTCACCTTGGACCGTCACCTTGATGGTCTCTAAAGCGGATGTAGGCCACCACTCGGTTTGCTCCTGAATGGAACCTCCACCTCTCTCTACACTGCCTCCCGAACCATGAAAGAAGATGGGAGTCAGCTCATAAGAGCGAATGGTTTTTTCTAAGCCCTGAATAGCTGAGGAAATTAAATATCGAGACGGAAATGCACCATTTTCTTTGGCAGAGTCCGAATAACCCAACATCACTTCAAATTTCTTCGACCAAAGTTTTTTAATTAGATTTCGACGTCGCGAATTTCCCAGAAACTCTTTAACAATAGCGACAGAGGATTCCAAGGCATGAGCACTTTCAAAAAGTGGTACCACGGGTAAACGAGCCGTTCCCAGGTACTTTTCCACCAATGCGAGGCCTGCGGCAATATCCTGAGCCGATTCCGTCTGACTTAGAACAAATCCTCTCACATAAAATCGCGGATCGTGATCTGGTGAAATTTTCCCCAGAGCTTTCAACATTCTTGAAATGGCAAATTTGTTCGAAGAATGCGTCAACGCTTCTCGCACCAAAGAGCTGTCTTCGCGCAACTCCAGCGGCACGACCAGCCCCGGAAAGGCCTTCATCAGGTGACGGATATCCATCAAAAGAACCGACTCTGCTTTAAAGAGCGCATGATAGCTCTTCGCAAGTTGATCCAAAAGATTTTGCAACGCCTTGATTTTTAAAGAATCCCCGGCCTGAATCTTTCTCAACTTAAACAAAGATCGTTTGACGCCTTTAGCGACAAATAACATCTGCTGCAACTTCTTCTTATCACGTGAGGCGGAATGGACCAGGGGAGTTAAATCATCGACAAATATTTGAAATCGCTCGCTGACAAAACGAAGCAGGAAGCCCCGAGCCATCTGCAAACTTCCCAACATGGTTTTTTCATCAACTCCCGGATGCCCGTCTTTGTCTCCCCCAACCCAAGAGCGTACATAGAAAGGTAACATCTGCTTTCTTTGCGCAATGAAAATCTCGAGAATGTCCTTTTGCAAAGCCAACGAGTAAATGTATTCAGCCTCGTCCATCACTGAAGGTTTTCTTTGTTTGGACATCGGAATACGCCACACCCATTTTAAGAGTGTCTGCAAAGACGGTGTGTCCGCCTCTTCCGCGTGATCTAAATGCTTTTCTAAAAGATCTTGAATCTTTTTAAAGTAATAAATGATGTCGGGGCTTCGCGACTCCGTCGGATGGGCTGTCAGCACATGAATGATTCGGCCATACTGATGAGGTGATTCTAAAGACGCCCTTTGTTTTTCCTGCTTTAACCGCGACGTACGATACGCCGCCTCGCAAGAGTTGATAAGCTCTAGCATCAAGGAAAAAGAATGAGCGATATAAAAGCGGTCCTGGGAAGACAAGGATGCCAGTTCATTTTTAAGATCTAAAAGCCCCGCCCGCGTTTGCCCCCTCGCGGATTTCACAAAACGCCGAATGGATTCGATGCGATGAAAGCCCTCCGCACCCAATTCGGACTTAATAACATTTCCGAGTTCCGTGACCGACCAATCAACAAGACTTGTAAGTTCTTTTGCTAAAGTTTGTGCCATACTTCACTATTAAGCAGGCTCACAACATTGGCAACCCTGGCCACGTAAAAAAAGACTAAGCCTGGGCTCCATCCAACTTAAACTTCTTCCACAACGTGCGGTTCAAGTCTTCTCTTTGTAGGATTGTTAAAAAATCAATACATTGAAACTCGCGGTCCCAAGCGGGCTCTCCGCCAATAGAAGCCCCAATTTTCAAATACGCACGAC